>JBBSCL010000315.1:0-4766 GCA_038250345.1 Leptolyngbyales cyanobacterium | reverse complement strand
CTGATGCAAATGGCGAAAATTTCCGGTGCATTACACCGTTTCCAGGCTGCACGATTACTTTATATTCCCGTACTCACTCATCCAACCACAGGCGGCGTTACTGCCAGCTTTGCCATGTTAGGCGATATTATTCTGGCAGAACCTAAAGCGACGATTGGTTTCGCCGGACGGCGAGTGGTTGAACAAACCCTGCGCGAAAAGCTTCCTGACGATTTTCAAACGGCAGAATATTTGCTACAGCATGGATTTGTAGATGCGATCGTGCTGCGGACTCAACTGAAGCCAACGGTGGCTCGATTAATTCGATTACATCAGCCCGGTGCTTCTACTCATCTGCCGATTCATTTGACAGAAACACGACCCCTTAGCGTGACGATTCCTGACTAGTTCACCCGATTGCTAATATCTGTCTCAGCCCTTGGGAAAGGGATCACTCAGTGGGATGATAGATATATCAAAACAACTTAATCTGCTTGCATAAAAAATACACGGCAAGTTTTGCAGATCTCTTAATAACTTATCTAACAGAAAGAGTTTGCCTTTTGGCGATCGCTCTTTCTTGGATGGTTAATAAGAAGCTTCCTATAAAAATTCCCAAACTTTTTTGGTTTTGTTTTTGTAAGCCTACCTAACGTTGGGATTTGCCTGGAAGATTACTGCAAAAGTCAGTTTTTATAATTTTAAGCACTGCTTATTAAGTTTCGCGGATCGCCATAAAACTCGTACACCTAAGCCACCCTAAGGAGAACCATGCTTAAAAGATACATTTGGCTCACCGTAGCCACTGTACTCTTTGCTTTTCAGGTCTTTGCTGGTAATGCGATCGCTGCTGAACTCGATGCAGCGATTCGTACAATTCCACAAAATGGAGACGGCGATACTGTCACTCTTAACCTGAAACAAGTCAAAGAAGGAAAGCGTTTATTTCAATATGCCTGCGCTCAATGCCACGCAGGCGGAGTCACGAAGACTGACCCTAACGTTGGGCTAGATCCAGAAGCCCTATCATTGGCGACCCCTCCCCGCAATAACGTTGATGCTTTAGTGGAGTATATGAAAGACCCCACTAGCTATGACGGAGTGGAATCCATTGCCGAAACTCATCCCAGCTTGAAGAGTAAGGACAATTTCCCAACCATGCGAAATCTAAGTCAGGATGATTTGGTGGCGATCGCGGGTCACGTTTTACTTCAGCCTAAAGTGGTTGGAGACAAATGGGGCGGCGGCAAAATCTACTACTAAATCGCGATTTTCCTATTAGGGGTTATCATGCCGCATAAAAAGTTTTGGCTCCGGCTAATGGTTTGTCTCTTTTCGCTTTGCTTACCAATAGTCACACTCAGCCTACCTGCCTATGCAGCAGTTGACCCCTACGTCACCCGCTTTTTAAGAGTCACTGAACCAATTCCGCTAAAAGTAGACACAACAGAAAGCACTCGGCTCTTCTCTGCTGAAGATTTGTCTATCGGAAAAGCCCTGTTTGGGCAAAGCTGTCTAAATTGTCATGTCGGTGGCAATACTCTGCCCGATCCAACAGTGCCGCTCTCCCTTGCTGCTTTGCAGGGCGCAACCCCCAAACGCGATAACATCAGCGCCCTAGTTACTTACCTGCGGCAACCCATGATTTATGACGGCACAGAAGAAACATTGGTCTGTCGGCAAGTCTCTGAATCTTGGTTGCCAACGCCGATGGTTGAAAATATTGCAGGATTTATTTTAAGAGCGGCTCAGACTGCGCCGGGTTGGGGTACGGAAACCTTCCAAAATTAGTCGGGATTCTCTTACGCCCTAAATGCGTTTTAGCTTCCCAGTTGTTTTAGAATTTAGGTTGTACGTACGCTGTAGATTGTTGAATACAATATGAAATCTATCACTTCGTTTGTAAAAAGCCTTTGTGTGACCTGTGTGGCTTTCCTTCTAGTTCTTGGAAGCTTTTGTGTATCTGTTTCTCCCGCTGCTGCTGAAACTTTCACCGTCAAGATGGGTGCCGACAACAGCATGTTGTCATTTGTACCTGCAAAAATTGCTGTTAAACCCGGCGACACAGTGAAGTGGGTGATCAACAAAGTTCCTCCTCATAATGTTGTCTTTGATGGCTCTAGCATTCCGGGTGGCGATAAGGCGGTTGCGACTGCTTTGTCTCACAAGAAGCTAGAAATGACTGCTGGCAGCAGCTTTGAAATTACAATTCCTACCGATGCTCAACCTGGCGAGTACAGCTACTACTGTGAGCCTCATCGGGGTGCTGGCATGGTTGGCAAGGTGATTGTAGCTGGCTAGGTCGAACTCTTTTCGAGTTGATTTGCGCTTTTGCCTACCTCTTTTAACAGGGGCGTTCTTCTTCTATCGGCGATCGCAGGGCTACCCGTTTTTGAGATAGCACTGTTGCTTGCTGCCAATTGTCAGCCCTTTTATCCGGTAGAGGAACCCCCCCTGTGAAGCGATCGCTGCTCAGCATTTGTCTCGCAATTTGGTTGGTCATCAGCGTTATATCTCCCGCATCCGCTGGCGAAACTGCCAATAGCACTAAGTTATCTAATGCAAATTGTTCCGCTTGTCACATGGGCGGAAACAACGTGATCATCTCAAGCAAAACGTTGAAACAAGAAGCACTGGACAAATATGGAATGGCTTCTTTGGATGCGATTAAACATCAAATTACGAATGGTAAGAATGCCATGCCTTCTTTTAGAAGTCGATTAAAAGATGATCAAATTGAAGACATTGCCAATTACGTCATGACTCAATCGCAACAGGGCTGGTAGATTTACCGCTCTAACTACCTTAAAGACCCCTGAGAATCAACCCTCAGAGGTCTTTAACGTTATGAAGTTCAGAAGCTAATTGGATGAGCGCTTTTTCAGATTTTTTAGGCGATCGCGCAGGTCTTGCAAGTTGTCAGGCAATTGCCCCCCATATCGCCAGCGCACATAAGCTTGAGAAATTGCTTCCATGGTTGCCGCCCGATCAGCCGACTGCGCGTGTATTGCAGTCTGCATAAATTCAAATGGAGTTTGCGCCGTGCGCTTCACTACCCGCTGAAGCTTCAGCCAATCCAGCATTTCTTGATAGAGGCGTTCTATTGGAGTGAGTTTGATTAAAAATCGACGATATTGCCAACGTCGCCAACTCTGCCATAATAGCCAACTGGCAAATCCACCAGCCGCGCTTAAAAACAATAGGGTAAATAGTCCAACCCACCCCTGATTAAATTGCCCAACCAACCACACGATCGCGCCAACCAAACTGCCAGCGATCGCGCTGAAGAGTCCGCCCAAAAAACTGGTGACTGGAGAAGGAAGCCATCCAGCAATCCATTTCCAAAACTGTTGCAGCACCGTAAAGGTTTGATCTTCCTCAATCGACGGTGGCATCAGTTCATGCCCAGGAATCGGGTCAAAAGTAAACCAGCCATATTTGGGAAAATACACCTCCGTCATGGCGTAAGCATCGGTGTTGCGGACTTCGTATAACCCTGTGAATGAATTAAATTCACCCGATCCGTAGCCTGCTACCAGTCGAGCTGGAATGCCGATGGAGCGCAGCATGATCGTCAGAGCCGTGGAAAAATGATCAGGATAGCCACCTTCGTATTTAAACAAAAAAGCTTCTACTAAATCTTCTTTCGGATTGAGGTAAGGTAATTCTGGCTGAACGGAGTAGCGGATTTTGAGGGCTTGCGCCAAGAATAAAGCCTTTTCGTAAGGGTTGGTCAGCGGGCTTGGAGAGGTTGCTAAAAGGGCTTCTGTTTGTTTTTGCACTTTATTTTGAATGCTGCTGGGCACAGCGAGGTAGTAGTCTCGAATTTCTTGGCGATACCCGGTAGGGGCTTTTCCTAACCGAGTGCGATCGCGATAGGGCACCTCTGAGATTACGGTATAGGTCAACCCCTCTGGCAAGATCAGCGGAGAGCGTATCCCTCCTTCAGCATCGATCGCGATTTGAGTGGTTGGAAAGAAAAGCTCCTTGGGCTGAGTCAATGCAGGCAGCAGATTTGGCACTTCTGAAACAATCGTGTAAGTCTGAATGACTTCCTGCACCTTATTAATGGTGATCGGTTGCGGCAAAAAGAACTGATAAGACCAGGCAGGTCGAGCCAGAGTTTTTGTCTCGCTATTTCGAGAAACTTCCCACCCTTGTCCCAAATATTGATCAAATGCCAACACGCGCCAGAAGCCTTCTGCTTGCGATCGCACCCGCATCACAACTCGCGGCTTCATCTCTCCCCGAAGATTTTGATTCATCCGCGTGTTGAAACCATAGTAAAAGATTTCATCCACTTCGCCTGGACCCGATCCTTTACCTGATTGAGCATTGCCGCCTGGGAGGTTGCCATTCCGCACGTATCCTGGATTAATAATCTGCTGGTTATCCTCAAATTGCTGGCTTACAGGCGCACTAACGGGAAAAGTGCGAAGCTGATATCCGGGTAGGCGCGGCATAAACATAAAAATGGTTAGCCCTAACGCCAAAATTGTGCCCAAAAATAGCCCTAACCGACGGATAGATAACCCTGGTTGCTTGAAGGGCGATCGCCGTATTTTGCTCGGTGTCAGGTTGAGCCGAGAGCGATAGTCAAGCACTAGAACCGGCAGCGCGATCGCCAAAAATACCAGCAAAATCGCGCCGAACAGCATCGTTTGACTAAGCGTACTCGCCACCCCAATCAAAATCAGCCCAATCACCATGGAGTAGCCCAAGTCTTGGCGGCGGGGCATATGAAAGCTATGCAGCACCTGAAGCTGAATCAATAACTCAGCCAAAAT
>JBBSCL010000314.1:0-4799 GCA_038250345.1 Leptolyngbyales cyanobacterium | reverse complement strand
CCCGACAACATCCCGACCTGTCGCTCGGTGCCTCGCCCCGCTGCGCTGTCGCTTGGCTACAGGCTAGCAAAGCCCACGCATGGCTGAATGGTCGCGACTACGTTACCCCCGACGACATTAAGGCGATCGCCCTGCCCCTACTGCGCCACCGCCTCATGCTTCGCCCCGAAGCCCAACTCGACGGCCTGCAAATGGACAGTGTGATTATGGCGTTATTGGGCAGCATTTCAGTACCGAGATAGAAAGTGTTGTAGCTTGCCTCTGCGGTACATAGAGAGCTACAACATTCTGACCCATGCCTGTGTTTCCTGATCTTCTTTACCATTTGTCCATGATTCCCTCTCTCCGTCTTTACCAACTCTTACTGCTAGGCACCGCTGCTGGGCTGGCGATCGCCCTTGTCGGGGGTGAGCGGACGAATCCACCAATGCTGGCGATCGCCCTTGTCGTGACGGCGCTATATGACTTGGTGGTAATAGGTTTGGGAGTTTTGGATGGGCGAGATGTGAAGACGCATCGGGTACAGGTGAGCCGTCAGCCTTTGCAAAAGCTGTCGATTGGGCGAGAGAATCCTGTGCAACTGACGGTGCAAACAGGCGATACGCGCTCTACGCAAGCAAACCAACGGCCAGTCCAGTTGCAGATTCGAGATGATTACCCGGCTGCATTTAAAGGCTCTACAGATAGTCTTCAGATCGCGTTGCCGTCTAACCAAACTGAAACGTTAACCTATACCGTTTTGCCTAGCAAACGCGGCGAGTACCGCTGGGGTAACATTCAGGTGCGGCAGCTTGGGGCGTGGGGATTAGCTTGGCATGACTGGCAGATTCCTCAGGCGGCAACGGTGGCGGTCTATCCCGATTTGATTGGGCTGCGATCGCTCTCGGTGCGTTTGGCACTACAAACCACGGGCAACATCCGTAAAGCACGGCGGATGGGCACGGGCACCGAATTTACTGAACTGCGCGACTACAGTACAGGAGATGATCTCCGCTTTGTTGACTGGAAAGCCACCGCTCGCAAAAGCCGCTTACTGGTACGGGTGCTAGAGCCAGAGCAAGAGCAACCCTTAATTATTTTGCTAGATGGCGGACGACTGATGACGGCGCAGGTACGCGGGCTGAGCCGCTTTGACTGGGGGCTAAACGCCGCGCTGGCACTGGCGCTAACGGCACTTAATCGGGGCGATCGCGTCGGCATGGGCGTATTTGATCGACAGATGCACACCTGGATTCCACCGGAGCGAGGAGCACACCAACTGCCCAAACTGATTGAACGGCTCACCCCTCTCGAACCCATGATGCTCGAACCCGATTATCCTGGTGCAGTGACCCTGCTGACCCAGCAACAAAGCCGTCGTGCGCTCGTGATTCTGTTAACTGATCTGATCGATGAAACCGCTTCCGCTGAACTATTAGCCGCCCTGAGCCGACTTGCCCCCCGCTACCTACCCTTTTGCGTCGCCCTGCGCGACCCCCAGGTAGACACCCGCGCCCACACCCCTATTCCAGACATTCCCAACGCCTACAGCCGCGCCGTCGCCATTGACCTACTGGCTCAGCGCCAGCTTGCCCTCGCCAAACTAAAAGAAAAAGGTGTGCTGATTTTAGACGCTCCTGCCAACCAAATTTCTGATCAGCTTGTCGATCGATATCTGCAATTGAAAGCAAGAAATCAAATTTAGAAAAGAATGAAAAGAATTAAGAGGATGTTTTAAAAGTGATCGGTTGTGATTTTAGGTACATGGTGATCCCCCCTAGCCCTCCTACCCTTCGGGAAGCCGCTTCGCGTCTACAAAAAAGGGGGAACTGGATTCAAAGTCCCCCTTTTTTCTAGCGCAGCGGCGCGCCAGCGCGGGGATATAGGGGGATCGATACCGTTTTTATACCAGCGACGGGACTTTTAAAACATCCTCTAATAATGCTGGGCTTTGCTCAGCATCCTCAAGCTATCTCCGCTCCATTCATGTTGTACTCCATTCATTTTTAAGTCATTTTTATGGACTCTAACCCTTCTATTTCTCAGCACCGGGTCAGCGTATGGGAAGGGATGGCGATCGCCACCGGAGCCTTGTTGTTGGTCGTAGCCGGGTTAGGTGGATTGAGCAACAAAGCCGCACGCAACGCCACCGATTCAGACCGAGCAGTTGCGATCGCCCAAAGCATCATGGACTATCGGATTCCTGGCAAAGTAATGGGCACCTTTGGTCTGAATATTGGCAGCGTTAAGCTAGCCGTGGTTAGTAATGCACCTGCCCCAGGAAACCCAGACAGCAACACCGATCCTTATCTGAAAACTCGTGTGGAACTGCTAGTTGCCCGCACGCCCTTGGGCACTCGCACCAGCGCCAGCACCCCCAACAGTGGTTCAGACTTTGATTTGCTGTCTCTTCCCGGCCTTTCAATTTCCTACGATATCCAAGGAGATTTTCAAGAGACGCGATCGCTCAATCGACGCAGTGCGCTCTGTGGAGTAGTTACCACTGTTACTATTCGCGATGGCATAGCAACGCTGTTAGATGGGACATCCTACCCCGCAGTCCGGTATGAATCTAGCAGCATCTTGGACGACAGATACTATTCGATCATTTTGATGGCGATTGGGCGTAATGCTCAAGGCACAGCCGAACAGTTGTTTAATTCGTTGCAGTGTAATTGATTGTTATACGCCTCTCCGTTGCATGAGGCTTTTTCAAATTGCTTAGATTCTCAATGCTCTCTATAACTGCGTATCGAGGATATGGCAACAAAGCCTGTGTGAGCTTTCAGTAAAGATTTGTATAACAGCTTCGTCCATTTACTTAGAACGTGAGGTTTTTGTCGGATATGGCTGAGATAATTGAGTAAATAAAATAAAAACCTAACCGTACCAGTATGTCTGAGAACCCCAATATTAAATTTACGATCGCCTTCAATGACCCTGACCTAGACTCAGAAGAACGCGACGAGCAAGCACAGCGATTCATGAATGAATTGAAGCAAATGGACGAAGTAGAGGTCGATCGCGTCCTCGATCCGAATCCACCGGAAGGGAACAAGGCAGTGGGCGCAATTTTGGTGGGACTGCTGACGACTCAGGTGAATAAAGAGAATGCCCAAAAGTTGATGGGGTTTCTGGGCGATCGCCTCGGTGGTAAGCCGATTGAGCTATCGGTAGAAGCCAATGGCAAGAAGCTGACGGTCAAATCTACCTGATCAGTTGGTGTAAATGGAAAGAATTTAGGTATAAGCTTTCACTCTCTCTTTAACAATTTCTTGGGGTCACATGGCAGAGGACGCAGTTAGAGTTTTTATTTCCTACTCTCACAAAGATGAAGCATTGCGAGACAGCCTCGATACCCATTTGAGTAACCTGCGATGGGATGGTGTGATATCTAGCTGGTACGATCGCCAACTCACTGCCGGAATGCAATGGGATGACAAGATCAAGGCTGAGCTTGAGTCTGCTGATATTATTCTGCTGCTGATCAGTCCAGATTTTATTGCTTCCCAATATTGCCGGGATGTAGAAATTCCAATGGCGTTACAGCGGCATGAGTCAAGACAGGCTTCCGTTGTTCCGGTCATTTTGCGACCGTTTGACTGGTTCAGTGCTCCTTTTGCCAAGCTCCAAGCATTCCCTAAGGATGCGAAACCTGTAACCACTTGGCCAAACCAAGACGAAGCTTTTGTCAGCATTGCACAAGGAATTCGGACAGCGGCCAAGCTCATGCTGGACTATCGCAAACAGGAAGCAGAGCAAAAACAGTTGATTCGGGCACAGTATCTTCAAAAGGTTGAGGAAGTTCTTTCGGATGGCGTGATCTCTATCGTAGAACGAGACACCTTGGATGAACTTCGAGAAACGCTGGGTCTAATGCCAGCAGAAGCAACGGAAATTGAAACTCGTGCTTACGAGCCTTACAGCAGAGTCGAAGAAAACCTGAATAAATATAAGCAGACGCTCAATCGGTTAATTGAAAAGGGCTATTACCCCTTTAGCGAAGAAATTGAGAAAGATCTGGAAAATCGTCAGAGAGATTTGGGGCTAAAGCCTGAAGATGCGGCTCGAATTTCAAAGCCAATTCTTGACCAAGCTGAATTAGATTATCAAGCCAAAAAAAAACAGCTAACTGAAGCGGAAAAACTACAGGCACTAGAGCGACAACGGCAGCAAGAGCAGCAAGAATATGAAGCCAAATTGAAGCGCTATAGACAAGAATTTTCTAAAGCCGTTGAAGCAGAATATCCGCTCAATAATCATGTTGTAGAGGGATTGAGGCACCTTAGGCAACAATTGGGGCTTAAGACTGAGGATTTTGCCCAAATTGAGCGCTCGATTCGTGAACCAGCAGAGGCAAAGTATCAGGAAAACCTGAAGCAGCAATCTGAAGCGGAGCGGCAACGACAAATAGAACTGGAACAGCAACGGCAGGCAGAAAAAGAGGAGTACAAAGCCAAATTACAGCGATATGAGCAAGAATTTTCTAAACTGATCGCGATTAGATATCCAATGACACAGTCCACTTTGGATTGGCTGAAAAAATTTCAGCAACAACTGGAACTTAAGGATGAAGATATTACCCGTGTTGAACAGCTACCAAGAGAATCTAAGGAAGCCGATTATCAGCACAAGTTACGTGAAGCGGAAACAGTAAAAAGTAACCTAGGCTTTAGCCTTCAGAGTACTGCCGATATCAAATTGCAGCGTTTTAAATTTGATGTCATCACGGTTGACAAAAAAGGCAATGAAAACAGCCGCACTGAGGAGACGGCAGAGTTTTTTGCTGAAGACTTGGGTAACGGAGTGCTGCTAATGAT
>JBBSCL010000313.1:0-4821 GCA_038250345.1 Leptolyngbyales cyanobacterium | reverse complement strand
TCAATCGGTGAATGTATTTTGTAAGACAGTTCTGCTCTGAAAAAGGTTCATGCACTATTGAGATTCTGCAACGTGATGTTTTTACTGCTCCATACCAAACACATAAAACCCTTGAAATAGTCCAATGGTTTGCAATTGATAGCTTGGCAAAAATGAAGCGATCGCGAGATCAGTGGTGTACACGCTGAAAAAGATAAAGTTACGGCGATCGGTATGGCTCATAATAAAGCGCTGAATCTCAGCTTGATTTGACTTGAGCAGCGATCGACATTCCTCTTTTAATCCAAACGCTGTGGGTGCTTCAGCGCAAATATTAGATTGAGCATACTGAGTCAACTGGTGTGTAGCGTAGCGACTATATGCGCTAGGAGTTGGATTGGTGACTGCCATCGCTGTGCCCAGACAAGCAAATGCAACGGCTCCAAACGTTGCCAAAAAACTCATTTTCCCCAGTGAAAATCGGGGCTGCCGCCAACTTGATTCCATTTGTTTTTCCTCCTAGCTCACCACAGTTCCAATCTGGTTAGGATCGCGAATTGAATAACATCGGCAACTCCAATCGTAAGGGCTTAGCATTCGGCAGGTATGCTTTCGGTCATAGCAAAGGTTTTCGCCCGAATGCTAAGCCCCTACAGGTTATCGGTTTTATTTTGTTCTCGTTCCTTAGCGACTCCTGTTGAAAAGAATTCAATCATGAACTTTTCCAAGCGGCTCACTCTTTCAATACATTTATCAGCAATTATACGGGGCATTTTTTCAGATGGATTAACCTTTAAAAATTTATCAGTAACTATACGAGGAATTTTTTCATATAGACCAAGTTTGATCAAAACTGCTATAGTGAGAAACGTGCATGGCGAGCGTAGCCAAGTGGTTAAGGCAGCGGTTTGTGGTATCGCCATTCGTGGGTTCAAGTCCCATCGTTCGCCCTGTTAAAGTACCAACCTAAAGACATTTTTTGGTTTGGCGCTGGTAAACACACAAAAATGGCGAGAGCAATCTTAAATGTTGCTCTCGCCATTTTTACGCGGTTTTTTCAGCGTAATCAGGAAGTTTGCGCTTCTAAAAGTTCAGTAGTAATTTCAATCAGTTGAATATCGAATGTGAGATCTTCTCCGGCTAGGGGATGGTTTGCATCTAGCGTAATGGTAGAGGGAGAAATATCGGTGATGATGACGGTAATCAGTTCACCTGTTTGGTGCTGAAGCTGAAGCTGTTGTCCAATTTCTGGCTCTACATCTAAGGGCATTTGCTGGCGATCGACGACTAACACCATTTCTTCTAAATAAGCACCATAGGCACTATCTGTAGGAATTAGCTCGGTTTTTGAGTCGCCGGGATTCATGCCAATCACTGCTTGCTCGAATCCAGGAATAATTCCGCCAGCCCCAATGGTAAATTCTAAAGGCTCTCGCTCAACAGACGTATCGAACACGGTGTCGTCGTCTAGTTTTCCGGTGTAATGAACTTTTACCGTGTCACCGTGCTTAGCCTGCGACATTTAGAGTCTCCTTTGTGTTTAGTGCGTCTTTGGAATATGGTGCGATCGCCCGTCCAGTTCCAACCCATTTCTCCTAAGTTATTTAAGAAATAACCAGCAGCTCACCTTGAAAATATCCTTCTTTGTGGCTCTGCACTAGCCCCAAAGAACAGAGAATTGGGCTAGCAGTTTAGGGCTATACAAATACAAAAGCAAACAATAATCTACGATATCCTGGATCAATCATTGGGTGCAATTTAGGATTTCTGTTGAAATTTTGAATGTTTTGGGATTTCTCTATATAAGTGCTAGAGGTGATCAGTGCTAAGGCGAAACGTTCTTGTTGCAGCCTTCCAGTCCTGATTTTCATGTCTCGTTTGATGTGCAACGTAGTGTGCCTTCATCTTTATTTAGGGTGAAAGTTGATGACCTTCAGGTTCCTATCTATCGTTCTTATGATCAGTAGTTCTTATTTGCCAACATTTTCTGATCCGTTGACTATTATCGGATTTGCACTTGCTGCACTCTTGACCGTGATTGCAGCATTACTATTGCTGGTATGGCGATCATTTCAGACCAGTAAACTAGCGATTCGTAAAGCGATCCCTGCGAAAATCCCAGCTTCACCCTTTACTGCGGCATTAACCCGCTACATCATTCAGCAGGCGCAGCAGTTTTTAGATGTAGAAACCGTGTTGATTCAGGCTGAGGCAGATTATCGCGGCATTTATGAAAATGCGATCGAAGGAATCTTCCGCTCAACCCCCGATGGACGCTACCTCAGCGTCAACCCAACGCTGGCAAAAATGCATGGCTACCAATCGTCTGATGAAATGATGGCAATGGTGACAGATTGTGAAACACAAATCTATGTGGCTCCGGGTCGTCGTGCCGAATTTTTGCACTTAATCAACCAACTACAAGTTTTAACAGAATTTGTCTCTGAGGTGTATCGCAAAGATGGCAGCACCTTTTGGATTTCAGAGAATGTTCAAATCGTCCGAGATGCCTCAGGCACCGTGTATTATCAGGGCACCAGCTTAGATATTAGTGAAGGGAAGCGCGACGAATTCGTTCGCACACTTGCTGAAGAATTCTTGCGCCAAAGCGAAGAGCGATTCCGTGCCATCTTCGAGCAGGCTGCTGTTGGCATTGCCGAAACAGATTTATCAGGGAACTATATTCGCGTTAACCAACGCTTTTGCGAGCTTGTTGGCTATAGCCAAGCAGAGCTATTAACCCTCTCCTTTCGCGAACTTACCCATCCAGATGATTTGGTTTTAGACGAAGACTGTGAAGAGAAACTTTTTAGCAAGCAGGCGGCTTCTGTCTTCATGGAAAAACGCTTTGTTGCCAAAGATGGGCAAGTTCGCTGGGCAAATGTCAGCGTTTCGCTGGTTAAAAACTTAGATGGATCTCCTGCTTGCACCGTTGCCATTGTTGAAGATATTGATAGCCGCCAACAGGCAGAAGAGGCGCTGCGCCAAAGTGAGCAGCGATTTCGTTCTGTCTTTGACCAGATTGAGATTGGCATGAATTTTGCACATCTCTCCGGCACCTATTTTCAGGTAAACCCGGCACTATGCAATTTGGTGGGATATAGCGAAGCTGAACTGCTGGGAATGAGCTACCAAGACTTGACCCATCCAGAAGATCAAGAAAAAGAAATGTTGCTGGCTGCCCAGATACAAGCTGGCGACCTGCAAACCTATTCCTTAGAAAAGCGCTACGTGCGGAAAGATGGGCAGATACGCTGGGTGAATGTGCATGTGTCGAGTGTGCGAGACAGTCAGGAGAATATCTTGTTTGCAACGGCAATGGTGGAGGATATTGGCGATCGCAAGCTTACCGAAGAATCCTTACGCCAAAGCGAAGCTAGAAATAGTGCGATCGTCAGCGCTGTACCGGATGTGCTCGTCCGCATGGATGAAACCGGGCGCTATCTTGATGTAGTGGAAGGTCAAAATGTGGAATTGATGAAACCCGCAGATGGCTTCGACAATAAAACAATGTTTGATATTTTGCCTCAACATCTGGCTCAGCAGCGCATGGGATTTGTGCAACAGGCTCTAAAGACAGGGCAGATGCAAGTCTATGAACACCAGATAGAGGTGAATGGGGGCTTGTATGATGAAGAAACTCGGATTACGATGATCAGTGAAAATGAGGTGCTGGTGATTGTGCGGGATATTAGCGAAGCGAAGCGCGCAGCCGCCTTGCTACAGCGACAGGCAAACCGAGAGCAAGCGCTCAATCACCTCACTCAAGCAATTCGTAATTCTTTAGAGTTAAGAACCATCTTTTCAACTGCCGTTCTCGAAATTGGCACCTTATTGCAGCTTGATCGAGTCAGTGTTGTGAAATGGTTCCCCGATCAGGGCTATTGGCAAGCCTTGGAAGAATATCTGCAAACCTCTGATCAGATACTTTCATTAAATGAGAAGATTCCGGATGAAGCCAACCCTATTGCTGCCCAGCTAAAGCAGGGCAAGATTGTCAAAATTGATGACTCTATCACCTGTGCCGATGCAGTGAATCAGGACATTGCTACTCGGTATCCGGGAGGATGGTTGCTGATTCCGCTGCAAGTGGAGGGTAAGGTGTGGGGCAGTTTAACGCTAATGCGCCTAGAGACAGAGAGACATCTCCTCTGGCAAGATGCAGAAGTCGATTTGGCGTGTGCTGTCGCCGATCAACTGGCGATCGCCATTCAACAATCGCAGCTATACCAACGGGTGCAACAGCTAAATGTCCATTTAGAGCAAGAAGTGCAGCAGCGCACGGCTCAACTCCGCCAAGCACTGAGCTTTGAAGCATTACTCAAACGCATCACGGATAAGGTGCGGGACAGTTTGGATGAAGATCAAATTTTGCAAGCCGCTGTAGATGATCTAGGGCAAGGGCTACAGGTTGAATGCTGTAATGCTGCCATTTACGATCTCACGCTCACTTCCCACACAATCACCCATGAATACTCCATTGCTCAACCATTTGCTCTGGGGAAGCAGATGGCGTTTGCAGATTGTCCCGCGATCGAAGTTTTTGATCAGTTGATTCAGTCTATTTGTTTTCAGTTTTGCTTTACGGTGTCAACCTATGCCCAGACCCAGAACGAAATCTACACGATTTTGGCGTGTCCTATGCGGGATGATCAGGGCATTTTGGGCGATCTCTGGCTCTATCGACCGAAGCAAGATACGTTTGATGAGTCAGAAATTCGGTTAGTGCAGCAAGTGGCAAACCAATGCGCGATCGCTCTGCGACAATCTCGCTTATATCAAGCCGCTCAGTTACAAGTGCAAGAACTAGAGCGACTCAATGGCTTAAAAGATGACTTTCTC
>JBBSCL010000312.1:0-4821 GCA_038250345.1 Leptolyngbyales cyanobacterium | reverse complement strand
GGGAAGTCAAGTTCCTCAGCCGCCTCCCGATAGACATCAAGACGATGGGTGCGTTGCAGCACTTCCACCCAGTTTTTAGGGAAAGGCGCAATTCCCCAACGGGCAAGCTGAGTCAAAATCCACAGGCTCTCAATCTGCTGCGGGTAATTGCTGCGATCGACATAGAACTGGTTGAATCTCAGCAGCGATCGCGGAACCTCTCCTCTGCCGTAGTTATAGGCATCAATGAAGCCGGGGCGAGTATATTCTGGTATGGAGCCGACATATTCTGGCTTGCAAAGCAGTGCCAAAATTTCTTCACGATTGCGGCGATCGTCACAGTATTCGCAGGCTTCCATCAGCGCTTTCACGAGGGCTAAATAGGTTTGGGGATATTGATTCACCCAATCTTCTCGAACGCCTAGCACTTTTTCGGGATGCCCTGCCCAAATATCCAGGTCAGTTGCCATGACGACCCCCAGCCCTTCATGCACAGCGCGGGAGTTCCAGGGTTCTCCGGCACAGTAGCCGTCGATGTTGTTGGACTGAAGATTGGCAACCATTTGAGCTGGAGGAATGACCGCAAGGTTAACATCTTGATCGGGGTCAATGCCGCCGGATGCCAACCAGTAGCGCAACATCAAGTTGTGCATGGAGGTGGGATGAACAATGCCTAATGTCCGGGTTTTAGACTCATCAGAAGGATGCTTGACTAAGGCGGCAAAATCTTCGAGCGATCGCACTCCTTGATCGTAAATATCTTTATCTAACGTAATAGCGTTCCCGTTGCGACTCAGCACCAAGGAAATCACCATCGGTAAAGGAGGTTTGTTGTCAAACCCGACCGTCATGGCGAGGGGCATTCCCGCCACCATTTGAGCCGCATCCAATCGGTTAGAGGCAACGCCTTCTAGAATTGCTTTCCAGCTTGGCTCACGGGACAAAGTAACTTCTTCTAAACCATGTTTGGCAAAAAAGCCCATCTCTTTTGCCACCATCAGCGGCGCACAATCGGTCAGGGGCACAAAGCCAATATCCAAGTTGACTTTTTCTAAGCCGTGACGAGCGATCGCGACCACTTTTTTGGATTTGCGCTTTTTCTCCCGCTTCTGCTGGTTAAGAAAATAAATCATCTCATTCCGCAGAGTGTAGTAACTGGGATGATTCACCACTTCTAAGCGATGGCGCGGATGTTGCATCGGCACATGTAAAATTTGCCCAATTTGGGCTTCCGGTCCGTTGGTCATCATGACGATGCGATCGCTCAACAGCAGCGCTTCATCGACATCGTGGGTCACCATGACGCAGGTAATCTTGCTCTCTTCGCAAATCCGCATCAACTGATCTTGCAGATTGCCGCGAGTCAGAGCGTCCAATGCGCCAAAGGGTTCATCTAACAGCAATAGCTTGGGACGAATTGCCAGGGCACGGGCGATCGCAACCCGTTGCTTCATCCCACCCGATAGCTCATTCGGCTTCTTGTGGACTGCATTTCGCAACCCAACCAAATCAACGTGGCGATCGATAATGCTTTGCCGCTCCGCAATAGGCAAATCGCTCATCACCTTATTCACCGCCAGTTCGATGTTTTGATAGACCGTTAGCCAGGGCAGTAAGGAATAGTTTTGAAAGACCACCATGCGATCGGGTCCAGGCTGAGTCACTTCCCGCCCTTCCAGCACCACCCCGCCATTGGTCGGCTGATCTAGCCCTGCCATGATGTTGAGCAACGTTGATTTGCCGCAGCCAGAATGCCCCACCAACGAGACAAACTCGCCCTGCTGCATCTTCAGTTCGATGTTCTTTAGGGCAATGTATTGACCGCCATTGGCGAGATCAAAAATACGATCAACATGGTCAACTTCTACAAAGAAAGACATAGATATCTCTGGGGAATGAGGAATTAGGAATCATCTTGGGTAAGGGCGTAGCATTCGGCAGTCGGTCTCCGCTTGAGTCGCAAAATTTTGCCCGAATGCCACGCCCCTACAAAATATGCAGGCGCTTATTTATCTGTGCTGACAAAACTGGCAAAATACCCAATCAGCTTATCGAGTAAGAAGCCAATCACCCCAATGTAAAACAGTGCCAAGATCACTTCGCTAATGTCGCCGCTGTTGTAGGAATTCCAGATAAAAAAGCCAATGCCTGTGTCGCCCCGCAACATCTCGGCTGCCACGATCGCCAACCACGCTAGACCAATTCCCAACTTCAACCCAGTGAACATATAGGGAACAATCGATGGCAGTAAAATGCTAAAGAAATATTCTGAGCCAGAAAGACGCAATACTTTCGCCACATTCTTATAGTCTTGAGGCATTTGCTGCACCCCAACCGCCGTGTTGTAGAGGATGGGCCAAATTGCGGTGACGAAGATAATGAAAATTCCAGAGGGACCAGAGTCTTTGAAGATTGCCAGGGCGATCGGCAACCATGCCAGAGGCGGCACAGTCCGCAAAATCTGGAACATGGGGTCAACTGCTTCATAAGCGATCGGAATCGCCCCAATCAGCACCCCAACCAAAATTCCGATAATTGCGGCTATGGTGTAGCCAATTGCGACTCGTTGAAGACTTGCCAAAGCCTGCCAGCCCAATCCTTTATCCTCTCCTTCTTTGAAAAAAGGACTGATGATGAATGGGTCCCAAGTATCTTTCACAACTTCGATCGGTCCAGGCAACGCCTTCGTGAGAGTGGAAAAGACTTGCCAAATGAGCAATGCCACGATTAGACCAATTACTGGAGCAATAAATTTTCTGGCGTGCTTTTGAAAGTAAGTCGTCGAGTTGGCGAGGAAGGAAGAGGGAAGACCGCCAGCGTCTGCGCGTGTTTCCATGGTCTAGTTGTCCTTGAATGTGTGAGTGAGTGTTGAAGCTTTTGATGATTTATGCAGGAGCTTTGAGTAGATGAAACCCGACTCAAAGCTCCATCGTTCAAACTCTATGCTTTCATTGCCGCGATCTTAAGGCTCTTCAAATAAGCCTCTGGATCTTCTGGGTCAAATTTGACTCCATCAAAGAAGGTTTCAACACCGCGAGAAGAAGTCTTGGGAATTTCTGCGTCAGGGACTTTCATTGCGGTTGCCGCTTCGCGCCACATATCTTCTCGATTCACCTGCTTAACCAACGCTTTGGTATCCAAATCACTGGGGAGGTAGCCCCAACGCTGATCTTCGGTGATAAACCAGGTGTCATGGCTTTGGTATGGGTAGGAGGCGAAGTCTTGCCAGAATTTCATGATGTGTGGACTGTTTTCTTCGACGCGCCCATTGCCAAAGTCAACCGTGCCTTGTAGCCGTCCGGCGATCGCGGCTGCATCCACCTTTAAATATTCGCGCTTAGCGATAATATCTGCCATTTCCTTCTTGTTTTCAGCCTTGTCGCACCACATTTGCGCTTCCATCACAGCCATCAGCAATGCTTTTGCAGCTTTAGGATTTTTGTCTACCCAATCAGCCCGCATGGAGAAAGCTTTTTCAGGATGGTTGTTCCAGAGTTCACCAGTGGTAAGAGCGCTATAGCCAATATCTTCTTTGACTAATTTCGCGTTCCAAGGTTCACCCACACAGAAGGATGCCATTTGCCCTTCCTGCATATTGGCAATCATTTGAGGGGGGGGAATCACAATCAGCGAGGCATCTTTATTGGGATTGACTCCATTGGCAGCTAACCAATATCGCATCCAAAGGTCATGAGTTCCACCGGGAAAGGTGACTGCACACTTAACAGGGTTTCCAGCAGCGCTTGCCTTCGCAAAGGCTCCTTTAAGGGCATCACTCTTCAAGCCAACCTTCAAATCTTTATAGGTGTTGGCAATAGAAATTCCCTGTCCATTCAGGTTCAGACGAGCCAAGATGTACATAGGTATCTTCTTGCCATCGGTAATTTTGCCCGTGGTCAGCAAGTAAGACATGGGAGTTAGAATGTGAGCGCCATCAATGCCGTTACCTTGAGAACCTGTGGAGAGGTTGTCGCGGGTGGTTGCCCAAGAGGTTTGCTTGACCAATTTGACATCTTTCATGCCGTATTTGGCAAAGTAGCCTTTTTCCTGAGCAATGATTAGGGGTGCAGAGTCGGTCAGGGCAATGAAGCCGAGACTTGCTGCGGTAACTTCGGGAGTGTCGCCAGCCGCAACGTTGACCGCAGGAGTCGCGCTTGGTGACGCTGAGGTGGTTGTAGTTGTGGAGCTACTACAGCCATGTACAAGCAGCGTTCCGGCGGCGGTGGCACCTGCGGCAATGATGAACTTCCGTCTTGAGAGATTGGTCATGAGTTCCTTTCAGCTTTACTAAGTCAGCGATAGTTGATTTGAGTGTGTGAGGATTGATGGGGCAAAGGCGCAAACTGACAAGTCAGGGCAGCGATCGCCCCTGTGTTTGGGCGGTCACATGGCTGCTTCAGCGCGAAGACTGGCACCAAAATTTTGAATCAACAGATTCCGCAATACAGGCAGCAGGTCTTCGCAAGGAATCCCTTTTTGCACACAGGTGCCAAGTTTGGCATCTTTGCCCACGGTGCCGCCCATGTATAGATCTACGGCATCTACCGTTTTGCCATCTTTGCGGATTTTGGTGCCCATTAAACCAATATCGGCTACTTGCGGTTGACCGCAAGAGTTGGGGCATCCCGTCCAGTGAATCCGCACCGAATGAGGAACGTGCAGTTCTGCATCCAGGTCTGCGGTGAGTGCTAGGGCGCGGTTTTTGGTTTCGACGAGCGCAAAGTTGCAGAATTGGGCACCGGTGCAGGAGATTAGCGATCGCCCTAACGTAGCTGGATTGACAGAAAATCGCTCTAGCAGTGGTTCCTTCAGCAACGGTGCAATCCGCGAATCGGGCACATT
>JBBSCL010000311.1:0-4830 GCA_038250345.1 Leptolyngbyales cyanobacterium | reverse complement strand
TGCTTAGATTGTAATGATTTGCTCGAATTTCTGCCAAGTCGGTTCTAAACGGATATCAAGACGAGGTTATTGTGGGCAACTTTGGTTTAGATGGCAAACATGTTCTTACGGCATCCAATGGCAGATTAACTGCTGAACTTCGTCATGTGGATGGAAAGTTTACCAACGCCGTTTTCAGTCGCGATGGACGACACATTATCACCGCTTCGGAGACAGGAAAAATTCGGGTTTGGAACTCTGATTCCCTGAGTCAGCTAATTACAAAGGGGTGTAGTTGGCTCTCTAACTACCTAAAAAATGTACCTGATTTGTCAGAGGACGATCGCCGCCTTTGCGATGATGTCACAGCAACGGCACCGAAGTCGAAATAAACTAGTTTGTGAAAGTTTGAGTTTTCCGTTTGCATCTATCCCTGAGAAACCCACTATGGCTAAAAAGCAATCTTACGATGCCTACCAGCGCCAACAGATAGGCGGCTTGATTGATCAACTGCAACTGTCGCGTCTCGACAGGCAATTGCTAAAGGAACGCTGGCTCGATCAGATGATTTGGGCAGACAAGAAAGCCGCTCAGACTCGGCAATCATACTATCGGCTACGGCTAACGACCGTGGTGGGTGGGGTGCTGCTGCCAGCCCTGGTGGGAATTAGTCTGCAACTGGGTTCAAGCAGTCAATTTTTTCGGGTCTGGTTTCCGCCGCTGACGTTTTTGTTGAGCCAGGTAATTGCGGTCAGCGTGGCGATCGAGGAGTTTTGTAAATTCGGCGATCGCTGGCGAGACTACCGAAAAATGGCAGAAGATCTCAAATCTGAGGGTTGGCAATACCTGCAATCGAGCGGACCTTACGAAGCCATAGACCCCGATGAGCCAAACTTTGCCCATGAGCAAGGCTTTGCCCAATTTACCAATCGGGTTGAGAGCATCATCAAAAATGATGTCCAAAGTTACATTTCCGGCTTAATGCAGCAGCAGGCTAAGCAAGATGCCGAAGCTCAGAAAGCTTTGGGGCAAGCGCAATCTGTCGTTAGCAATAAAACCTTGATCGGTCAAATGAATCCGAATTACCAAAATCCCAATGCTCCCCCACCGGGCACTGTACCCGCGTCTTATTCAGGCGCTTCAGGATATGCCAATCCGCCCAGCAATACGAATTATCCAGTCGCACCGGGCTATCCGTCTGCATCGGGCTATCCAGCGGCACCGGGCTATCCGTCGCCTGGAAACCCCATCACAGCGCCCATGAATGCGTTTGGGAATGGTCAGCCGCCTCAGATGACTCCTCCGATCGCAACGACTCCAGCGCCGATTGCCACCCCAATGGTAACTACTCCAATTGCGCCTCCTAGTCCGGTTGCGATTGTCCTGCCCCCTGCCCCTGCCCGTGCCCCCACAGACTTAAATGCTGCCATTCTCGGTGCCGCAAAAAAGCTAAAGAATATGTCAACGGCTATCGGTCCTGATGGTGGCAACAACGCCTGTGCTTGGACAGTGAATCAAGTGTTGCACGAGGCTAACATTCCTGCTTTGGGTAAAAATCCCGATTATGTACCCGATTTGCTAGAGGAACTGGAAGCCGGACGCGGACAAAAAGTGTCTCCCCAGGAGGCAAAGGCGGGTGATCTGGTCATCGCTCATGGAGAAGCACACATTGGGATTAGCATGAACGACGGTTGTCAAACGGTGCTGTCCAACTCATCATCTAGGGCTAGTTTTTGTTGGGAATCAGATGTTAATTACCAGAATTCCTACGGCGGTTCCAGCACGGTTTATCGCTTGCTGCGGTAGGCAAGTTTAGTTGGCAGGCAAGCCCCTCTCAAATTCGATCGCGTTCATCTTTTTGTTGTTTAGGAGTTCAACCAATGGCTAAGAAGAAGTCTTATGATGCCTATGTGCGCCAGCAGATGGGGGACATCATTGATCAACTGCAACTACCCAATCTCTACAAACAATCGCTGAAAGAACGCTGGCTCGACCAGATGATTTGGGCAGATAAGAAAGCGGCTCAGTCTCGGCGATCGTATTATCGGTTGCGCCTAACGACGATCGTGGGCGGAGTCATCTTGCCGGCACTGGTGGGGATTAGTGTGCAGTTGGGGCAAGATAGCCAGTTCCTTCGGCTTTGGTTTCCCCCACTCACCTTTTTGCTGAGTCAGGTGATTGCGGTCAGTGTGGCGATCGAAGAGTTCTGCAAGTTTGGCGATCGCTGGCGTGACTACCGAAAAATGGCGGAAGATCTCAAGTCTGAGGGGTGGCAGTATTTGCAATCGAGTGGACCTTACGAATATGGCATGGATCATGTACCTGAATCGTTTCAGTCCAATGGGCAGCGATCGACAAGCATGGATGACTTGAGTATGAGTGGGTTGTCGAGTCCGTCTCGCACCTTCGAGTTGAACAATAACTCGAAACACCAGAAAACTCACTTGCAGAACTATGCTCAGTTTGCAAATCGCATTGAAAGCATTATCAAAAATGATGTTCAGGGCTACATTGCCAACTTAGTGCAGCACCAGGCAAAGCAGGATGCCCAAGCCCAAAAGGTTCTCGCCCAAGCCCAAGCTGTCGCTACCGACAAAACTATCATTGCTCAACTAGCCACCCTAGATCCGGGCTATCGCGATCCGAATGCTGCCCCAGTGGCTGCGGCACCCGTGATGACGACCGCACAACCAAACTCCGCCCCGATCGCTGGCGCAGTGGGAACCCTGAGAGTCAATCACGACACCGTTTTCAAGCTCACCCCCCAACCTGCCCAATCCCTACCTGATTCTCAAAAAATCGCCATAAGTAATGGATCTGCCTTTGGTGTAAGCACTTACGCGATCGCGGATCACAACCATTTTCATGTCACGTTTAATCAAGGATTAGGTGCCGAAAATCGCAACACCTGGTATGTCTTTGCCCCCCATGTCAATGTCATCGGCACTGATAATAAGCCTGCGACTCCCACAGGTGCCCCTACTGCCGCTATTACCGCTTCTGTTGCCTCCGCTGCGCCTGTTGCTGCTCCCGCTGCTGCACCTAAGGCGATCGCCCCTCATGGACCCATTAAACTCGCCGTTCCCTACTTCACTCAACGAGACAACAAAGTAGACTCTTGGCGAACCTGTAACACCTCCAGTTGCGCGATGGCTGCCAAGTACTTGGGCGCGAAGATTTCAGGAGACGACGATTACTACCAATATGTCATCAAATATGGGGATAGCACAGATCATAATGCCCAGACTAAGGCGTTGCAGGATGTGCACATCCAATCCACCTGGAGTGTGACACTTGATTTTGATGACCTCGATAAATCCCTTGCCACTGGGCTACCCATTGTGATCGGCATCCTTCACCGCGGACCTCTCGAAGCTCCTTCAGGCGGACATATCATCGTGGTGATTGGTCGAACCGCTGAGGGTAATTACATTGTGAATGATCCATACGGTAGCGTTTTGGATGATTACAATACCGAAAATGGCAAAGAATTGACCTATTCCCGCCATGTTATGACTCGCCGCTGGCTACCTGATGGTTCAAGCAAAGGATGGGGGCGGCTATTCTATGGAAACACTTTGCCGCAGAGCAATCCGGGAGCCAGTAGTATTCAGCCGATGCAATTATCTCAATCTGTCAACACCAGCCGCTTGACCAATTTTTCTGCTCCTCTCCCCAACAGTCAACCCTCCAACGGCATTCCGCAATGTGGGATTGAGTTAATTAAAGAGTTTGAAGGTTACGAAGCACAGGCTTACGCCGATCCGATTCATGGCTGGTCTGTACCCACGATCGGCTACGGCACCACAAAATATCCAGATGGTCGCCAAGTTCAACAAGGTGACACCCTTACCAAGGAGAAGGGAGAGCAATATCTGATATCGCACATCGCCACTGAATGTACATCCGCACTGGAGAAAATTTCTACATGGGGAAAGATGAATCCGAATCAGCGAGGAGCGCTCTACAGCTTTGCATACAATCTTGGCGCAGCCTTTTATAAAGGCAATGGTTTTGAATCCATTACAAAGGTGTGTGATTCATCTGACCAGTGGCATAATCATGCTTGGGTCGAGGAACAATTTGTGAAATATCGTAACCCTGGAACCTCTGCTGAACAGGGTTTACGGACGCGACGAATGGCGGAGGCAAAACTCTTTTGCACCCCGTAAGTATGATTATTAACTGTAGGGGGTAGTGTCTTGTGCCTACCCTGGCGCGGGTTGAGGGCAACCACAAGGGATTGTCCCTACCAATTTCATCCCCCGATTCAGCCCTGTCACTAAAACAACGCCAATCAGAAGATTCGAGGGTAAAATGCAAAACATGATAATTCCCTCGAAAATCGCGTTTTCTAATCAACGGACTGGGGCGATCGCGGCGATCGCCGCCGATGCCGATCTTCCGGCTATTTTGGCTGAGTGGGGGCTGGCAGTCGGGCGACCTGTTTTGGTGCTGGTTGGCGGCGCGAGTAAGTTGAGTGAGTCAGATTACCGTCAAGTCGAGCAATTGTTTGACGATGCGCTTGCCCCGATCGCCCAGAAATATCAGGCTTCAGTTGTGGATGGCGGCACCGATGCAGGGGTGATGCAACTCATGGGACGGGCGCGGCAGGCGATCGCAGGCACTTTTCCTTTAGTGGGTGTTTCGCCGATTGGCTTATCGATATTGCCCAATCAATTAAACTCCTTATCCGATGCTGCCCCCTTAGAACCGAATCATTCGCACTTTTTACTCGTGCCGGGTTCAGCCTGGGGCGATGAATCTGCCTGGATTGCGGATGTCGCTACTCATCTTGCTGCGGGTGCGCCCTCAGTTACCGTTTTGATTAATGGCGGCGAAGTTACTTGG
>JBBSCL010000310.1:0-4840 GCA_038250345.1 Leptolyngbyales cyanobacterium | reverse complement strand
TGTTTTGGTTTTGCGTGATTTGCGGCGATCTAGGCTAAGCGTATCGAATAGCAATTCGCTTAGTTGTTTGGGCGAACCCAGATTAAAGTGGCTGCCAGCGGCTTCATAAGCGCGAAGCTCAATTCTTGCCAGATCTTGCTCCAACTGCTTAGAAAATTCATGCAGATACTCTTGATTGATGCGAACTCCTAGCCATTCCATTTCGGCTAGCACAGGTTCCACAGGCACTTCTACGTCTGCGAATAGCCGATGGAGCGCGGGGCTGGCTGCTAGGAGCGATCGCAAAATGGGCACCAGCCGAAAAACGGTGTGGGCATCCATGCCGCAATATTGGGCAACGACTGGGATGCTGATATTAGCAATAGTTTTGCCTTTGGGGACTAGGTCGGTGTAGCTGGTAGTCGTCAGTCCCAAATGAGTCAGCGTCAAGCTAGACAAGTTGTGCGCTTGCTCTGGATTGATTACGTAGCTTGCAAGCATGGTGTCAAACGCCACACCCGCGAGATCAATGCCCTGTTGTCGAAAAGCGAGGCGATCGAACTTGGCATTTTGCAGGGCTTTAGGATAATCAGGACTTTCCAAAATCGGACGCAGCGTTTTTAGTACCAGTGTTTTATCTAAATTAGTGCCGATCGCATGATTTAGGGGAATGTATGCTACATCCGAGATTTTCTCACCCCACCCGATGCCAATCCCTACCAGTTCAGAGTCACGAGGCTCTAAGGCAGTGGTTTCAGTATCCCAACTGGTCAATAAATCCGGCTGATTGCGAACCTCCAAGATCTCTACCAGTTCATACAGCTTTTCGGGCGTGTCAATCACCTGTGGTTGCAGGGTGATGGATGCGATGGGAGTCGCCGCATCGGTTTCTGCTGCACTATAAAACCAAATGTCACTCCCACCATCAAAGCTAGTGTTGCTAAGGGCTTTGAGTGGTTCGGCAGCGATCGCCGCTTCCTCAGTTCCCAACACTTCCTCAGTTTCGCCGCTAAACTGGCGATGCAACTTTTGAATTTTGCTGAGGAAGGTACGAAACTCCAGTTTTTCTAATATGGGCAAAACAGCAGCGTCGTCAAGTTCTTGCAGTTGACACGCCTCTAACTCAATGTCAATCGGCACATCTAGGTGAATCTGAGCTAGATATTGGGAGTGCAGCGCACTGTCGCGCCCCTCTTCTAGCTTTTTGCGGGTCGCTTCTTTGATCTGGTCGATCGCGGCATAAACGCCGTGGAGCGAACCATATTCTTTCAGAAGTTGAACCGCTGTTTTTTCACCAATGCCGCGCACCCCAGGAATATTGTCGGATGTATCGCCGCAGAGCGCTTTGAAATCTACCACTTGACCCGGCAAAACACCCAGTTTTGTTTTAACCTCTTCAGAACCGAATTCTTGCAGCGAAGGAATGCCTTTACCGTAGCTGGTACTCATGTAAAGCACGGTGGTACTGTTTTCGGGGTTAACCAGTTGAAACAGGTCGCGATCGCCGCTCAAAATTTTCACCCGCATTCCCTTAGCCGTTGCCCGTCGGGTTAGCGTGCCGATGATGTCATCGGCTTCGTAGCCAGGAGCCGTCAACACCGGGAGTTTGAGGGCAGCCAATAGTTCTTGCAGATTTTCTAAATCGGGCAAAAAGTTTTCCGGCGCATCGGGTCTACCTGCTTTGTAAGTGTCATCTTGATCATGGCGAAAGGTTTTGTCTGCTACATCAAAGGCGATCGCCACATACTGCGGCTTTTCCGTTTCCATCACCTCTAGCAGCGCCTTCAAAAAACCGAAGGACACGCTTGTTGGAATGCCACTCTTTGTCCGCAGTCCGCCTTCTCGCCCTTTAGCATGAGCGTAATATGAGCGGAAAGCAAGAGAGTGCCCATCCACCAAAACCAGAACCGGTTGGGTTGAAGCTGAGGAAAGTGTCAAGGAAATCGCCGGGGTAGAGAATAAGAGAAAAAACTAAAGAAGCCAGGAATCGAAGTTTAAGAGCTTTGCGATTCCTGGCTTTCTGACGAACTATCAAAACCAATCTTACTTAGCCAATGTGCCTTACTTAGCCAGTGTGCGGCGTTTTGAGATCATGCGATATGCCTCAATGATATCGCTCATCTCCCAAGAGTTGAAGTTATCAATTCCAATACCGCATTCAAACGCAGTATTCACTTCCTTCACGTCTTCCTTCATGCGTTTCAATGAATCGAGACTGCCCTCAAAAATGACATTGTTATTGCGACGAATTCGAACTTTGCAGTTCCGCACAATCTTCCCGGATTGAACATAGCAGCCTGCCACCTGCCCCCGTCCAACGGGGAAGACAGCCCTTACTTCCACTTGACCCAAAGGTTCTTCCACAAGTTCGGGATCAAGCAATCCTTCCATTGCTCCTTGGATATCATCCAACAAGTTATAGATGATGTTGTAATCCCGGACATCTACTCCAAGGCGGTCGGCGGCTTGCCGTGCGCCCGTTGCTAGACTGGTGTTAAAGCCAATGATCACAGCGGAACTGGCAGCAGCTAGGTCAATATCTGTTTCAGAAATTTCACCTGGCGCAGCATACAGCACCCGGACTTGAACTTCATTTTGAGGCAACTGTTTGAGCGAACTGAGAATGGCTTCCACCGATCCCTGCACGTCCGCTTTCAAGACCAAGTTCAGTTCTTTGAGTTCTCCTTCTTGGGCGCGAGCCGAAAGTGTATTTAAGCTGACCCGGCGGGAAGACATGGCTGCCAACAAACGAGACTGGCGCTGCTCGTCGCTTCGATCAGAAGAGACTGCACGAGCTTCCTTCTCATCAGCAAACACGTCAAACTCATCCCCAGCCGCAGGCACATCAGCAAGACCCAACACTTCTACCGCAAAGGAAGGACCTGCCTCTTTCACGCGCTGACCGCGATCGTCCACCATTGCCCGAACCTTACCAAAGGATGAACCTGCGACTAGCACATCACCCACTCGCAAAGTGCCGTTTTGAACCAGGAGTGTGGCAACTGGACCTTTTGCTTTGTCCAAGTGAGCTTCGATCACTGTTCCTTTAGCAACGCGATCGGGGTTAGCAGAGAGTTCCTCAATCTCAGTGACCAACAGAATCATCTCCAGCAGCGTATCGAGGTTATCACCATTGAGCGCACTGACCGGCACCATGATGGTATCGCCGCCCCATTCTTCTGGAACCAATCCGTACTCTGTCAGTTCTTGTTTGACACGTTCGGGTTGAGCGCCCTCTTTATCAATCTTGTTGATGGCGATCACAATCGGCACTTCGGCTGCTTTCGCATGGCTAATCGCCTCAATTGTTTGCGGTTGAACTCCATCGTCTGCTGCAACGACTAGGACTGCAACATCAGTGACTCGTGCGCCCCGTGCGCGCATTGCAGTAAAGGCTTCGTGACCCGGTGTATCTAGGAAAACAACCTTTTGCATTTCGCCATTGTGTTCTACATCGACGTGATAAGCACCGATGTGTTGAGTAATGCCGCCTGCCTCGCCCTGAGCCACTTTTGTTTTGCGAATTGAGTCTAGTAAAGATGTTTTACCGTGGTCTACGTGACCCATGATGGTAACAACCGGAGGACGGCGCTGGAGGCTTTCCAAATCACCGATGTCTAACATTTCGGTCACTTTAGTAGCGGCAGCCTGCCGCACCCCTATTTCCGCCTCTACACCTAGTTCTAGGGCAACCATCGTGGCTGTTTCTACATCCAACGTTTGGGTTACGGTTGCCATGATGCCTTTCATAAACAAGGCTCTAATGATATCGGTTTCAGGGGTTTCCATCTTGGCAGCAAGTTCCTGAACCGTCAAACTGCCCAAAAGCGTGATGTTGGTTGGTTTTTCGACCTTAACTTCTTCCCGGCGATCGCGGCGATCGCGAGATCCAGATCCACCTTTTTTGGGCTTTTGAGTGATTGCGATCGGCGGTCTAGTAGGAGCTTGGCGCATCCCCTTAGGCTTAGCAGGGCGCACCAAAGATAGGCTCACCTTACTACCATTTCCATCTTCGCCTTCCTCGCCTTCGAGAAGCGTATCGAGGTCTTCCTCTTCCGCATCCAAATCAGGTTGAGTTCTCCGTTTGGCTTTGGTGCCAACTTTAGGAGATTTTAGCTGCGATTCTTCATCTTCACCATCTTGCCAGTCTTTGCCTTTTTTGACTGTGCGCGGCAGTGCTGGTTTAGGCGGCGATGATGGATCAACCGCTACTGCTGCCTCGCCCATTGCAGGAGTTCGAGTAGGACGATTAACCCGCAGTTCAGGACGAACTAAATCATCCATCGCTCCGGGCATTCTGCCCTCTGTAGAAGTGGCATCTCCATCAGGACGAACGGGTTTGGGTCGCCGCAGTTCTACAATCGTTTGCTGCTGAGGACGGGGAACAGGTTTGCCCTCTACGGCTCGACCCGCAGGCTGTCGAGCAGGCATCATTGGCTTAACACCGGGCGCTGAGGGTGCTGAAGATTTTGTAGGTGGCTTGACTGAGCGCGCTTCAGTGCTGGGTTGCCGAACTGCCCCGTTCGCCGACCCCGGTGCTGAAGTAGGCTCTTCAGTGCGAACTCTCTTCAAAATTGGGCGACTAGATGTATTTGGAACTAGGCTGCTCCTGGGAGTAGTCGGCGTGGTGGGTTCAGGGCGCGGTGGCGGCGAGGCTAAAGTAGCAGCGTCCTCTTCTGGCGCTGCTGGAGGTGGATTAATCGGTTGAGACGCTGGCGGTTCTTTGACTTCAGTTTCTTTAACTTCAGGATCAAAGGAACTAGGGGTCTCTGCTTTTGCCGATGGCTTGATTAGTATCTCATTTGAATCGACTGAATTAACTGATCGCTCTGGACGACCTAACTCAACTGGTTTTTGCGAT
>JBBSCL010000309.1:0-4841 GCA_038250345.1 Leptolyngbyales cyanobacterium | reverse complement strand
GCAAAAGCAATATCCTACAGGTGCTTTGGTGACTGAACTGGTGCAAATTCATCAAGAGCGATTTATTGTCAGGGCGATCGTGCAAATTAGTGGCGTGGCGATCGCAACTAGCATGGCAGAGTCAGCTAACCTCGAAACGGCTGAAGATCAGGCGAGGCTAAGAGTTTTAGACTGGTTGGGCATCTCAGTGATCGCTAAACCGCCTCATCTTGCTGCGCCAATCACGCCTGATCCTTTGACAGCATCGATCGAGCGCGATCGCGTCCCCGAAGCTCCGTTTCCAAACAATTCCTCCATCTCGATCAGACAGCCAATAGACAGCGGCTTTCCAATCCAAGCATTATCGAGCTTAGATTTGGAAGCAATTGGGGTAACTCCTCCGCCATTACCTGCAATGCCAGTAGATTTAGTAGATTTATCGGTGCCGTTCTCAACAGCGCTATTTCCAGAAGATGCAATGCCTGCGGAGGAAGACAGCACGGATGAGGCTATGAATAATCCGGTGGAGGAGTATTTACCCAGCGTGGAAGACTATGGGACAGGGTATGAAGATAGCGAACCCGAAGATTTATTATCCAAAAATGCATTACCCGAAGATCCATTCCTTGAAGATGTATTTCTTGAAGATGTATTCCCAAAAGACAGATTAATTGAAGCGGAAACGATCGCCGCGATCGCCCCCACCGATCCGATCCGGGACGATCAGCGCGAAGAGGAGCGCTTGGTTCCTTCTAACTCAGGCAAACCCAAAAAAGCGATCGCTGAAGAAAAACGAGCGCCCGACAGCATCCCCGACAGCATTTCTGATGCCAATGAGCCAGACGACCTCTCGACCCTGATCGCCCATACCGATATTGAAATGGATCGCATCGGTTGGACAAAGCAACAGGGTCGTGATTATTTGAAACGCACCTATAAAAAATCAACTCGCCAGCGCTTAGACGTTGACGAGTTGATGGATTTTTTGAATTATTTAAGAGCAGTACCCTCAGCCAATGGCATTTAAGCCGATTGAGGGCGATCGCTTAATTGTTGGCGATCGGGTGAACAGCCGACGGGCGACGGTCAATCACCTGATCGATCAAACCATAGTTTTTTGCCTCATCCGCAGACATGAAGAAGTCGCGCTCAGTATCATCTTGAATGCGCTCTAAAGATTGCCCAGTATGGTCTGCCAGCAATTCATTCAAGCGCTGCTTGTGATACAAAATTTCTTTTGCCTGAATTTCAATATCGGTCGCTTGCCCCTGCGCGCCACCTAATGGCTGGTGAATCATAATCCGAGAATTGGGCAGACTCATGCGTTTGCCCTTTTCTCCAGCACTCAGCAAAAACGCGCCCATACTAGCAGCCAATCCCATGCAAACAGTAGAAACAGCGGGACGAATTTGCTTGATGGTGTCATAAATGCCCATGCCAGCCGTCACCGACCCACCCGGAGAATTGATGTAGAGATAAATATCTTTTTCTGAATCCTCCGCTTCCAAAAACAGCAGTTGGGCGACAATCAGGTTCGCCAAGTCGGAATCAACCTGTTGCCCCAAAAACACAATCCGCTCTCTGAGAAGGCGAGAGTAGATGTCAAAAGCGCGTTCACCGCGACCGGACTGTTCAATAACGGTAGGAATCATAGCGCCTGCGTGTAGTGATTTTCTCCCATTCTACAGATTTGCTGAGGGATGTGAGGCGAGAGGTTGGATAGTTCTGAGTTCTAAGTTTTGAGTTCTGAATTTTCTTCCCTCTTCTCTCTTCCTTCTTCTCTCTTCCCTCTTCCCTCTTCCCTCTCCTAGCAAGATGCTGCATAGTGAACGAGTTGCCCTAGGCGATGACGCAGTGTTTCTAAGCCGAGCCGTTCGCTAGCAGAAATGAATAGTGCCTGAGGATGTTCTTCTTTTGCCAGCATCAGTGTGTCGCCATCGATCTGATCGATTTTGTTGAATGCCAGCAGGCTAGGACCGGGGGCGATCGCCATATCCGACAAAATCGTCATGACTGAGCGAATTTGACTTTGCCAAGCGGGATGCGATAAATCCACCAGATGGATCAGTGCCGTGGCTTCTGTCACTTCTTCAAGCGTGGCACGAAAGGCATCGACTAAGGAGGGCGGCAACTCGTGAATAAAGCCCACGGTATCGGTTAGTAAAACTGACAGTGGCTCTTGGGTGATGGCGTGAGGAACAACCATGCGGCGGGTTGTGGGATCAAGCGTGGCAAAGAGTTGGTCAGCCGTGTAAACCTCAGCATTGGTCAGCACGTTCAACAGGGTCGATTTGCCGGCGTTGGTGTAGCCCACTACGGCGATCGAGGGCACCTCTTGATGCTGACGGCGTTGGCGCATTCGGGCACGGTGGGCTTGCAGTTGGGTGACTTCTCGCTGTAGGCGCGTGATGCGTTGTTGAATCGATCGCCGCTCCGTTTCCAGCTTGGTTTCACCCGGTCCTCGTGTGCCGATGCCGCCGCCTAAACGAGACATTGCCTGTCCGCGTCCGGTTAAGCGGGGGAGACGATATTCCAATTGCGCCAGTTCAACCTGGAGTTTTCCGGCTCCCGACTGGGCACGCTGGGCGAAAATATCTAGAATTACTTCGGTGCGATCAATGACTCGTAGCCCAATTTGAGTTTCCAGGTTTCGGACTTGGGCTGGCGACAAATCGCGATCGAAGACCACTAAATTTGCGCCCACGCTTTGCACCGATCGCGCAATTTCCTGAACTTTTCCTTCTCCTACCACAGTGCGAGGGTGAGGACGAGGGCGTTTTTGAGTCAGAGTATCTAACACTTCTCCACCCGCTGTTTCAATCAGTCGCCCTAGTTCTTCTAAGCCATCTTGAAATTGCTGAGAGTGGGTCTTTTCGGTATGCAGCCCCACAATTAAGACGCGATCGTGGTCTTGATCAACCTGTTGGGCAACAAATTCACGCCGGAATTCTTCCTCAAGTCCTTCTACCAAGTCGTCGAAGTTTTGGTCAGCAATGACCTCTAGGCTCAACGCAGGAGTTACTGTCCAATTGGCTTCTGGATGCGGCACCAAATGGGCAAGGTAAGCTGCCGCAATGTAGCCTGTTGCGCCACCCCCGCGACGCTCAAATCCACTTCCAGTCAAACTCAAAATCACCAGAGCATCTAACCGCTGCATCGCCATCACGGTCAAAGTTGTCTCGCCCGGAGGCTCATTTTTCAACTGGGTCGCGATGCAACGAATGCCGCTCAGCCGCTCTGCACCATAGCGGGGCAGTTCTAGGGGTGGAATGCGGGTTTGGCGAGGGCTGCCAACGCCCACCCGAATCACTTGTCCGCGACGATTAATGTAAATACAAACAGGCTGACCCAATTCAGTGCTAACGGCGGCAAGGCGCTGAGCAAATTCGGCAGTGGTAATGCGATCGCTGGGTAATCGCTGCTGGTAAAGCTGCTGCAACTGTTTCAGCAGGCTGGTCTTGATGCCTTGAAGATTGCCGTGAATTAAGTCGATAAACTGTCTAGCCAAATGCGTCTAAGTCCTATTCTATCGATAGGAGACGAGCTAAAGCGATCGTTACGGGATGTGTTGATAAGTATTTCTGCGATCGCTAATACAAAATTCAAATCACTCTAGTTTGAAGGGTCTCTTTTTATCCACTTTTAGACTTAAAAGTAGGGAGTAGAAGCCGTTTCAAAATTTGTAGAACTTGATAGTATTTGGAGAATTATTTTAAATCGAATAAGTAATTCTGCTTATCGATTCGTTATTGGTTGATGAATATGGTTAGAATGGTTTCATAAAAGTTCACCCTTTAAAGTTGAAAAGCCGAGGGTTAGCCTCTTGACAAGGGACAAAGAGAGTCTGTCTTTATAGATACTTTGTTTAGGGGTAAGCTCAGTTATCCTAAAATTTGGATTCTGTGTAGAGCGACCATTCACACAGTGAGAAACTGTGGAACGTGCATTATCGTTTATGGTGGGCGTTGACTTTTTAAAAAGAGGTTAAAGTATTTGTGAATTGAATTAGCAAATATTTAATTGTTGAAAAAGTTTAAAGTGTTCGGGAATCGAATATGGTGATTGGAGGGCAACTGTGTTCATAAGACTTGCAGAACAACATCGTCAATTTGTCCAAGATTTGGTCATGAATCTTCAGGCTCTCGCGATCGTGCTAGAGCGAAAAGGTTACTTAGCGTCTTGCTATACCTGCGGCGGACAAATGAATAGCGCTTCATTTATGGTGAGTTTGGCAGATAGCCATCTGATTCGCTTCTTGGTTTCCGATTATGGTATTACCTGGACAGAAATGCGTGACGATCGCGAATTGATGAAATTAGAAGGTGCAGAAGCCATTAGCCAGCTTCAAGAGTTGGCTAACTTAGTCAAGTATCAAATTAAGCCTGCTCAGTCGCGCTCAGCACTGATGACTGAAACTGTAGGCTAGAGGATTTAGCTGAGTCCTTTAATTTCGGATCTTCATTTTTTCTAAAGCAGCAGATTCCTAGACTTGTGAATCTGCTGCTTTAGCATTTTTTAAAGCAAGAACCGCGCTTTTGTTGCAGATCGAGGCTTCTTTCAAAATGCATATCTTCCATGCGATCGCGCCCAAGCCACGGTAAACTTTTCAATCGATGACGAAATTTTGCAGGCTGTTCCTCTTTAAATTTCATCACCCGCCCTTTTTACGCCGAGGTTTTTGTGCTTCTCCAATTTTTTGGACTCATTCTAGTCACGAGTATCCTACTCATTGGGCTGTATTTTCTGGCATTAGAAATTCAGTATCGCGATCGCCCTGGCAATAAATTGGTGGCGACCGTTGGACAGTGGCAGATTCAGGAGCAAGCCCCGAACCACTATCGGCTGGTGGGCGAGATGGAGTT
>JBBSCL010000308.1:0-4848 GCA_038250345.1 Leptolyngbyales cyanobacterium | reverse complement strand
TCAATCGTTTACCTTTTGCTGGTTCACTTATGCTTGCTCCTTGGCGATCGCCTCTAGCCCATGCGCTGCACCGTAACCGTTCGTTAGCCTATGCTCGTTTCCTGCAACTGGCTACTGTGCGACCCGATGGGCGACCGGCCAACCGCACCGTTGTTTTTCGCGGATTTTTAGATGATACCAATCAGCTCAAACTGATTACCGATATCCGTAGTGAAAAAGCGCTTCAGATTCCTCACTGTACTTGGGGCGAGATCTGTTGGTACTTTCCCAAAACCCGAGAGCAATTACGCCTGCTAGGTCAACTCATTTTGGTCGATGCCCACCATGCTGATCCGGCTTTGCTGAAGGCGCGCAAAATGCAGTGGCACGACCTGTCTGATGCCGCCCGCCTTCAGTTTGGCTGGGCGAATCCTGGCCAACCCCGCGATCCGGCAGATCCATTTTTGCCGCCGCCGCCAGACCCGCACGACCCACTGCCTAACTTTTGTCTGCTATTGCTAGATCCGGTTCAGGTCGATCATTTAGAACTGCGGGGTGAGCCGCAAAATCGCTTTCGATACAGCATGGATGAAAGTGACACTTGGCAGGTGGAGCCAATTAATCCTTAGAAGTGACGCCCCTCGTGGTTAGGCTCTGCCTAGCCATGCTCACTAAGAGGCTTTGCCTCTAGATTGAGACTGATTTAGACTGATAGAGACAATTTGAGACGATACAGGATTTCTTAAGCGCAGCCGTAATGCATCACCGACAATAGAAAAAAGTCACCCTAGCCCCCATTGCTCTCTCCATGACTCAGCCAGCAGATCCCAACCCGAAACCACATTGGAGTGAGCAAGTTGCCGATATCTTGGTCAAAGTAATTAAACCTGGAGGGGTTACTGGTGGAACAATTGGAGCCGTCTGGTTTGGATTCATCGCAGATGATGTAACAAAAGCCGTTGCCTCCGGAGTGATTGGCCTGTCCCTTTCTTATGGTGCAAAGCTACTCCAGCCCATTCATCAAGGGAATGAGCGCCGATTAGAAAAATTGGGAGAAGCCGCAGACCGGAGCATTAATCGAGTTGGAGAGGCGCTAACGGCCAAAATTAATTCTGTTGAAGACCGCTACTTTGAAAGTCAGGCTGCCGATTGTGAAACTTGTAGTACAGAGGGTGTAGGGAAAATCAGCGGCATTTTTACCCCCATGCTAGAGCAGGTGTTTGTGCCTCTAGAACTTGATCGCAGTGCCACAGTACCCGGATGGAGCAAACCGGAAGCCTATGACCCAAAAGAAATAGAGGAATTGGCGACAGTAGATATCTGGAGATTTTTGGCAGAGGCAAAACACGATTCAACTTATAGACAGATTGCCATTCTCGCCTGGGGTGGTTATGGCAAAACGACATTTCTAAGGCATATTGCGTACAAGCTGGGCAAAAACCAACAATATAAAGCGGTGCCTCGCTTCATTCCGGTGCTGTTGCTGCTGCGCAAATATCGAGACTTATTAACCCAAGACAATCCTGAAAATATTCCCGATCTACCCACCCTAATCGAGAAACACCACATTCCTAACTTACCTGGTGCTAAAGATCTGCGAATGCGAACCAACTGGGCACAGGATATGTTGGAACAGGGCAGGGTTGTGGTGATGTTAGATGGGTTTGATGAGGTGCCCAAAGCAAAACGCCCTTTGATTGCACACTGGTTAAGTGTCCAGATGCAAACCTATAAACCGTCTGTGTTTATCCTCACGTCTCGCCCTAAAGCTTATACCGAGCAAGATACTAGCGATCGCATTGACTTCAACACGTTACTCTGGGTGCGAAATTTCAACCCTCAGCAAGGGAAAGACTTTGTAGAGAAATGGTATTGGTGTCAGGAATATTACCATCATGGCAAAACAGATACTCTTGCCGTTCGGAAAGTTGCAGCCGACTCGGCAGCAGAGTTGTGGAGGCAAATCGAAGCCCGACAAGAATTGACAGATTTAGCTAAAAACCCTCTGCTCTTGAATATGATCGCAATGTTTCATCGCCGCTACCCCAGTACAGAACTGCCCAAGCGGCGAGTAGAACTATATCAGGAAATGTGTGTGCTGCAATTGAGTGGCCGACCCGTTGCCCGCGATCTAGAAACGCTGCTGAGAGACTGCGACACCCAAGTCATTTTGCAAATGCTAGCACTGGAAATGATGCAGCAAAAAGAAGAACGAGTCGAACAAGACACGTTGTTAGAACGCCTAACTCGCTATTTGGCAGATCAAGAAGAAACCATCACCGCTGTAGAATTTCTTAAGCAAGTAGAACAAATTAGCGAACTGCTGGTGCAGCGTGAACCCGAAGAGTTTGAGTTTGCCCACCTAAGTTTTCAAGAATTTCTAGCCGCCAGAGAAGTAGTGCGGCTAAAAGACGAAAGTTTACTGTACGACCACTTGGGCGAAGACTGGTGGAAATCAGTAATTTTGCTCTACACCACTCAGATCAAAAAACCAAGCAGCATCATTCGAGCCGCCCTGTTAGCAGGAGCCAAAGAGCTTGCTTACAACTGTTGGCAAGAAACCAGCAAGCGGATCGACGATGATCTCCAGACAGACCTAAAGCAGGATCGTGCAGAGTTAAGCGCGCTCCAGGAAGCCGCTGCCAATGTGCAAACTTCTCGCTATCAGCAGCTAGAAGACCTCTTGAAAACCCAACAGTGGAGAGAGGCCGACAAAGAAACTTATCGACTAATGATTACCACCGTTGGCAAAGAAGACGGGCAAGGGTTCGATCGCGCCGATCTAGAAAACTTCCCGTGCGAAGACCTGCGGACGCTCGATCAACTGTGGGTGAAGTACAGCAACGGCAAATGGGGCTTTAGCGTGCAAAAGCAGATTTGGCAAGAATGCGGTAGCCCGATGGATTACAATGACGACTGGAAAAAGTTTTGCAATCGCGTCGGTTGGCGCAGTAAGGACAACGGCTGGGTGAATTACAGCAACCTCACATTCGACCTCCAAAAATCTCTTAGGGGAGAATTTCCCGGGATTTGGTGTGGTGTGGGGTGGGTGGAGGGTTTCTCTTCTCTCGCGCAAAGACTTGGTAGACTGTAGCATGAGCCTCTTCTCTCGCGCAAAGACTTGTAGACTGTAGCATGAGCCAGTCCTGAGAATTTTTAAAGCTTTATTGCAACGCTCTTTTCTACATCAGAATCACCCTTCTAGCGATCGGTTACCTGGCACCGCGACTATTCCATTTGAGGGAATAAAAACAGTCACGTCGATTTCCAGCGGTTCAACCCGCCGGGGGCTTTGTTAGGGTGGCTCAAATCTCAGGCTAACCACTTCGGGATCAAAGCAATTGGCCAACACAAATTTCTTCGCCACTTGGCGAATTTCCTTAGCCTCAGCCTCCCATTCATCCCATAGCGATTTTTGCCCCGGACTGGTCTTTTTCTTCAGCCGACTTCTCGCCTTAATTTGCGCTAGCAGGTTGCTGCCCCAGTGGTTTTTCCTCTCTGGCTTGGGTTTCGGCTTGTATTTTTTGCAAAATTTGCGATACGCCGCTGCACAGATATCGAGTGTTGCTCCCAATGCCAAAAATGCTGGATGCCATTGAGTGATCCCATCATCCGTCAGGCGATCATAGCTGCCGTAGTTGCTGTAGTCATAAAAAAAGCCCTGCTGAATATTGGCAGCCTTGGGATTGGCATGAATGTAGCGCAGCGTATTTAAGGCTCTGCGTTGGTCTGCAATTGGAAATCCTGTACTGTGATATCGCTTTTCCCAAAAATGTCCAGTCCGATTTAGCATCCGGTTAAAGCACATGGCCGTGTACCAGTTCAACCAGTGCATTAGTTTGGGCAGGTCTTCTGGCTGCTGAGGTTCTAGCAAATAATGCACATGATTGCTCATAATGCATAGGGCATAAAGCTTAAAGCCATATTTCTCCTGGCATTTCTGCATCGCGTAGAGCAACACCTCCCGGCATTCATCGCGAATTAAGCGAAATTCTCGATTGTTGCAGCGCACAGTTACGTGATAGCAATATTTCTCTTTGAGTTCACGCGGTTGACGGGACATAATGCCTGCAATGCACTTCCACACGAATTTTCGTTGCCCACCAAAGGTAGGGGCAAGGCATTGGAGTTAGTCGCTGACGCAAATTCAGGATTGCCGACATAAAGGCGCGATCGCCCGCATCCTGCGTAAATTCAGGTGCGATCGCCATTCCTAACCCTATTTACTCCACAATGGCGATCGCGAATTAACCTCACAATGTCGATCGCCGGAATGCATGGGCGAATGGGTTGTGTCTGGTGGTGGCCGGCGATCGCCCCAACATCCAAGGTTTACAGCGTCATAAACATGTGGCGATCGAGGTTTTTAGGATTGTGGTTGTCCATAAAATGGTCGATTTCTTCATCGGTTTCTAACCGTCCATCTACCAGGTTAATAATCCGATCGGCCATATCTAAGATGCGGTTGTCGTGCGTCACCATCAAAATAGTGCAGTTTTTCTCTTTGGCCAAGTTTTGCATTAGCGTTACCACGTCACGCCCCGATTTTTTATCTAGGGCGGCGGTTGGTTCGTCGGCCAAAATTAGGGTGGGCTGGTTGACCAGGGCGCGGGCGATCGCCACCCGTTGTTTTTGGCCGCCCGACAAGGTTTTGGGTTTGTAATCGACCCGTTCCGCTAGCCCCAATTCTGTCAGCATGGCGATCGCCCGCTGCCGTTTGGCGCGTCGATCATCCATCAGTTCCACTGCCATCTCCACATTTTGCGATGCGGTCAGCGATTCAAATAGATTGTGTGATTGAAAAATAAAGCCAATGTTGCGCCGCACTTCGACTAACTCTCGTTGGTTCATCCCCACTAGCTCGTGTTG
>JBBSCL010000307.1:0-4850 GCA_038250345.1 Leptolyngbyales cyanobacterium | reverse complement strand
TCTACCCAAGACTTGCGACAACAGATTCTCGATTTTATTGCCTACTTCAATTGCTCCCTTGCCAAGCCATTCAACTGGAAATTTAAGGGCTTTCCTGAGCTGGATTAAGCTGCTCAGTTATTTCAGCCAGCCTGCACTAGCTTCTCCAATCTATCTCAATTTTGAAAAGTCATATCCTTGTGTAGAAACAATTAACCCGTTTCTACGCAAGGATAAAAAGTATGATTAATCAAAATTACAACGTTTTCTTTAGAGAAGGTATTTCACCATGAGTCAACAATATTTTCCAGAAGATGAATGGGCAACTCTGCTGCAAACCCCAACCATGATCATTATGGCAATGACACTTGCCGATAAAACTGATCCAGTTTCCTTTCTTCAAGAAACTCAGGCAGCCGTTCAAATTGTTACAAATGAGCAGAACCGCCTTGACTTAACCAGTGATTTAGCAAAATCGCTGACCACATCAATGAAAGAAATCGACGCAAAAGATCCCTTACAGGGGGAGCAGCTTTTGCTAAAAAAACAGTTTGAATTGCTGGGCACACTTCAAAATCTCAAGAATGCATCTGAAGGACGCAAAAGCACCTTGGATCACTTCAAACAGGTCGGTTTGATTTTGAGCAACAAAGTAACTGTGGTGCAGGCGCAAGAGTTCAAAACCTGGATTCTCTCCATTGCCCGTCAAATTGCTGAAGCCGTGAAAGAAGGCGGTTTGTTTGGGATTGGCGGTGAACGAGTGAGCCGAGATGAATCTGAGATGCTGAAAGCGATTGAAAAAGCCTTAGACGTTAAACTTTAAGTGCTTTTTGGTAATACAAATCAAGTAAGCGCAACTATAGGGAGCGCATCACAGCTATGTCATTTCTGTAGCTTGCTTGCTTCCCGTAGAGTACGCAGCCATCGCGAAGTGAAGAATCTCGGTCCTTGCCACAAGTCTGAGATTCTTCACTGCACTTCGTTTTGCTGGGAGTATGTCAGTTTGGAAGATTTATAGTTCAGTTCTTTGCTTCCACATTAGACGATTTCTATATCTTGAACCTGTCCACAGTGTTTGCAGTGCGGCAGATGTTTATAAGTGAATTCGTGACAGTTCGGACATTCAACATATTGATAATATCCACAGTGAGGACAGTGCGAATCTTGCGATCGCAACTTCTTAGCACACCTCATGCATCGCGACTTTTGAACCCTACCAGCCGCCTGAAGTTTTGGATTGAAAACAAATTTCTGAAAAAACTTGATGATTCCAAAACCAAGTAGTGGAATGATCAAAATGTATAGATAGCTAACCAGAAATAATAATCCGCCAAAAAGAGCGCTAACAATATCAGCAGCAAACTGAAATAAAACTCCAACTTGCAGAAACTCAAAAACTTTAAAGATGAGTGGAATGCAGAAAATAACTAGCAAATGCCAGCTAATTAAAGCAGCCAACCCATAGCCTCTACGTTGAGCAAGGTTATGAATAAACAAAGCACTCAAAATCAGCGGCAGTAGAAAAAGAGTTTGAAAGGCGAACTGAATAGTGGGATACCAAAAAGATGCTTGCTTATAGCCTTTTTCAACTTCTTCAAAACTTCCTTTGTCTTTAAGAAAAGCTAAGAAATTAGTGCTTTCTGGCTTTTCAAGGAGTTGATTTTTGAGAGTAGAAACATCTTTTTTCAGTGAAGAAATCTTGAAATTATTATTGTCTATCTCTTGCTTTGCCTTTTCAGCACCTACTAAATTAATCGACTGTCCGCGAGGCTGCCCTGCAATTTTTTCGAGCAAGGTTGAGTCATATTGAGCCTGAATATCACGATTTTTTTGTGCAAGTATATCAATGCTTCTATTTTTCTGGTCAATTGTTTTGAGAATTGCCTGATTTTGCGAAGTATTGATCTTGTCCTGGTAACTAGCGAATTTTAAGCAAGTTGCAGATACTTTACCCAGGTGCCCCATTTCCGCACGTTGATAGGTTTCTTGAAACCCAAATTGACTGTTTGCAGAATAGATTAAGGGCGATCGCAGCGCGTTATAATCCCGATTTGTTTGTGTTTGGTCTGGTTGTGCCTGAAAGTTTTTCCAGTCGGAATAACATGGATACGCTTCTGAAGGACTGATGTGCCATCGACTAATATCGTCTAGCCCTGTAAAAACGTTGACTAAGATAAAAATGTCTATCAAGATGATGACGATCAAACTAACCTTATTCAGTGGTTCGTTATTGACCGTCCTAGACTTACTGAAAAACTGGCTTAAAAGGCGGCGGATTCTGGCAAACATAGTATTGGGTGAAACGTCACGGATTCAGTCATCACACTTGATTAATTCACACGCTTTGCTGCACTATCCTAAATTTCTTTACGATTCTCAACTTCATTCGGCTTAGCTTGATGAGGCTCGGTCTGCCCCGACTAACTTGTCCTGCTCAGTTTGACGTTTAACCTGCCCCACCATCAATGCATGTTGCAACTGCTCCAAGGCATTGATATCTTCTAAATCACAGGTTTGGTCAAATAGCCGCTGAATCCGCTGTTCAGCTTTTTCGGTAAGGTAGCCGATGGTGAGGGTTTCTTTTACCACTTGAGCAATCAGGGTCGTAGTCATGGATGCACAGTTCCTAAAAGGTTGTAGGACTACTATGAAGTTTTCAAACCGCGATCGCAGTGATGCCAAAGCCTGGAGTTGTGTGATAGTCCTGAGTTAGGCTAGTGATGGCTGGGCTTGGTTTTGAGTGATGGGCTGATGAAATCTGAGTGATTGAGATCACCTGGCTAAATGGTTGATAGTCGGTGAATCAGTAAGCTAAGTTTAGCTGTATGTAAAGGCTGCAAGTTTCTGTAGGGCTGTTCTAGGCTGTTTTCTCTGTTTGTCATGGTTATGTTTGAAGCGATCGCTATTTTTTTGATTGGGTTTATCCCTGGTTTTTTATCTTGGGTAATTTTGCGAAAAGTGCAGACTCGTATGAGGCGACATACTTATACTGCGATGATGCATACAGGCAGGCGGTACCGTCCTCATCCTTATCTGGAAGCAATGGATTATCACTATGTGGAAGGTCTTGGCTATATGTTGGGCGACATTACTTGCCAATTCAACGCGCGATCGCCTTACCTGCGTTGCTCCATCAATCCATCAGGTCCTTGCAAAGAATGCCCACACTACGAATCGATTAAATTGGACTAGCCAAGAGTGAGTGACGAACGATGAATGACGAGTGGCGAACTTAAAACTTAGAACTTCAGGGCTTACGCAAATCAACCGAAATTTGCCCCCCACCCCCCAATATTGGGGGAGCTAGAGATCAAAGTCCCCCAGTATTGGGGGATTTGGGGGGCAGGTGCGTAAGTCCTAAACTTAAAACTTCCTTCTATCCCCTAATCCCTATCCCCCCCGTTATGCTGTCTCCCAATTTTTCTGAGTTTGTTGAACTTGCTAAACAAGGCAATTTTGTACCCGTCTATCAGGAGTGGGTTGCCGATCTAGATACGCCAGTTTCGGCATGGTATCGGGTCTGTTCCGGACAACCCTACAGCTTTTTGCTGGAATCGGTGGAAGGCGGCGAACGAATTGGGCGCTACAGTTTTTTAGGGTGCGATCCGCTGTGGGTGCTGGAATCGCGGGGGGCACACACGACCCAAACCTATCGGGATGGTTCTATTCAAGTGTTTGAAGGCGACCCATTTGCGGCGCTGGCAACCTGTCTGGAACCATACCATCCTGTGAAGTTGCCTGAACTGCCGCCGGGAATTGGTGGGCTGTTTGGTTTTTGGGGTTACGAGCTAATTCATTGGATTGAACCTCGTGTGCCCATTTATCCTTTATCGGACGGGGATTTGCCAGATGGATTATGGATGCAAGTTGATAATTTGCTAATTTTTGACCAGGTGAAACGTAAGATTTGGGCGATCGCCTATGCTGATTTACGTGACCCCAACACCGATTTGGCTATAGCTTATGAGCAAGCTTGCGATCGCGCGACTCAACTGATTCATAAACTCCAGTCGCCCCTTGTTGAGCAAGCTCGTCTGCTGGAATGGACTCCATCTTCCCAGTCTCTATCCCCGCTGGCGATCGCCAGCAATACGACTCAAGCCGAATTTTGTGCCAATGTCGAAAAAGCAAAAGACCACATTCGAGCCGGGGATATTTTTCAGGTCGTAGTCTCGCAGCGCCTTTCTACCGAGTATGTGGGTGATCCGTTTGCGCTCTATCGATCGCTGCGGCAGGTGAATCCTTCGCCTTACATGGCGTTTTTCAACTTTCGCGACTGGCAGATTATTGGTTCTAGTCCAGAGGTGCTGGTTAAGGTCGATCGGGGAGTTGCAGAGGATGATCCGATGATTGCCACGGTGCGCCCGATCGCGGGCACTCGCCCACGCGGCAAAACCAGCCAAGAAGATGCAGCGCTTGCCGCAGATTTGCTGGCTGACCCCAAGGAAATTGCTGAACACGTAATGTTGGTAGATTTGGGACGGAATGATCTAGGGCGAGTCTGCGTTCATGGCTCTGTCAAGGTCGATGAATTGATGATGATTGAGCGCTACTCCCATGTGATGCACATTGTCAGCAATGTGGTGGGCAAACTGGCACCTGACAAAACGGCGTGGGATTTGTTGAAGGCAGGTTTCCCGGCGGGAACCGTCAGCGGTGCGCCCAAAATTCGCGCCATGGAAATCATTCATGATTTGGAACCCTGCCGTCGAGGACCTTATTCGGGTGCTTACGGCTACTACGACTTTGATGGACAGTTAAATACCGCGATCGCGATTCGCACAATGGTCGTTCGCAATCAAGGCAATGGCAAGCATAGCGTCAGTGTGCAAGCCGGAGCCGGACTGGTTGCCGATTCTGTTCCTGAAAAG
>JBBSCL010000306.1:0-4852 GCA_038250345.1 Leptolyngbyales cyanobacterium | reverse complement strand
CGCTCGATTACGAACTGAACTCTATCGAGATGTGCAGGGCGTGTATCATGGACATTCCGCTGAATTAGAACGCGCCTTTGGGCAAACAGGTCCTTTCTGGGGGCGGCACTATCTGTTTTGGCATCACGGACAGCCACTCACGCTGATCTACGAAGTATTTTCACCCTATCTAGAAAAATATTTGGGTGCAGCAACCACAGGAACTAGCATCTGAATATCCAGGCAATTAGCCATTCCGTAAGCGTCTGCGTTATCCTTGGCAATATTCAAGAATTTATTAGCATCATTAAAACTGGAGAAACAAACTATGTCTTTGCGCGGCTCCGCTTCCCCCGCTGATCGCATCTTTTCCTGCTTAGCTTACTTACTGCCTCTCCTAGATGTTTTTGGGGTCGTGGTTGGAGTGATTGTTGGCTCAGGCTCTTTCTTAGCGCCCCTGTTAATTGTCATCTTTTTACCATTACAGCCATTGCTAAGTATTTACTATGGTTTTGGCGGATTTATGCCGCTAATTATTTTCTTTGCGCTGTACATGCTGGTTGTTCGCAATGACAAAGTTTCACACTTTATTCGCTTCAATGTGATGCAGGCGATTCTGATTGGAATTGTGTTGAGCCTGTTTTCAATTGTCTGGCGGTTGGTGCTTGCGCCCATTTTCCCAGAAACTAGCATTGTGACGCAGACCCTTTTCAACACTCTATTTTTGGCAGCAGTCAGCGCGGCTGGCTATTCTATTGTGCAGTCGGCGTTGGGTCGCTATGCCGAAATTCCCACGATTTCGGAAGCAGCCTATAGCCAGGTTCGTTATTAAGGGATTTCAGATTCTTTTGCGATCGGAACTTCTCTAGCAATAACGAAATTATCGAGGTGACCGATGCCTTCGATCGCCACCCGAACGCGATCGCCAATTTGCATTGCCCCAACTCCCTCTGGCGTACCTGTTAGCACCACATCACCCGGCAGCAGCGTCATCACCTGACTGATATAAGACACCAACACATCAGGCGAAAACACCATCTGATCAATCGGGGCAGACTGAACCGGATTGGGGTCATCGTTTAAAAAGGTTTGCAGTCGGGCGCTGGGGCTAATTTCCCGCACGATCCACGGACCTAACGGACAAAAGGTATCAAAGCCTTTGGCACGAGTCCACTGCCCGTCTTTTTTTTGCAAATCGCGTGCAGTCACATCATTAGCAATGGTATACCCCCAAATTTTAGAGTGTGCTTCTTCGGATGTGCAGTTAAAGCAGCGATCGCCAATTACCAGCGCCAACTCTCCTTCATAATCCACCCGCTCAGCCTGAAATGGATACTGAATTGCCCCTTCCGAAGCAATCACTGAAGTGGGCGGTTTAAGAAACAATAGCGGCTCCTGTGGCACAGGAGTTCCCATTTCTGCTGCATGGTTCGCATAGTTTTTCCCTACGGCTATTACCTTGGATGGGTAGCAAGGCGCAAGAATTTGATAGCTGTCTGGAGCCAAGTCAAGATCAGTAGGTTGTCCCTCTAACCAGGGAGGAGCATCTAACGTGCGAACCTGACGGTCAACCTGTAGAAGTCCATAATGAATTTGCCCATCGGCTGTTTGAACACGGACGTAGCGCTGTGCCATAGTTTGCTCAGATCTCAAATTACATAATAGAAATTATCTATAATTTCTGTCTGATTGCGTCTATTTTTCTTTTGCAAGTGAAGTATTGTTTGCGCCTATGGGCATTTTAAGAATGGAACTATCATCAGATTGCTTGCCAATTGCCGCGTTCTTTTAACAAAGCATGACATCGGACATTACAAGTGATCATTCAGTGTAGGTGCTGCTGCTAAATCTTTTCACTACCACAATGTATGGATGCCCCACTTTATCCGCTAGAAACCGCGCCTTTTTTTGACGGTGCTTTCAACTCCTCCTCACTTGCGGTGGGCTTTAGCATTGCAGTTTTGTTTAGTGTGGCAATCCTCCAGTTTCTGTTGATTCGCCAAACGCACCAGCAGGCATGGCAAAAAAGCGAAGAAAAATTTCGCCGATTGGTGCAGACGATGCAAGTGGGAGTGCTGCTATTGAATGGGGAGGCGGAAATTGTGGTGTGCAACCCGATCGCTCTAGATTTGCTAGGAATCAGTGCCGCAGCGAAGCGATTTGAACTACCCACCGATCCGGGCTGGAAATTTTTAGATGCAGACGGAAAGCCCTTGCTGGCATCGGAGTTTCCGATTCAACAGGCGATCGCCCAGCGCCAGCCGATCCGCGATCGCGTCTTGGGCGTAGTCCGTCCTCGCCTTCCGTTCTGTCGTTGGCTCTTGGTTAACGTCAACCCGCATCTGGCGATCGATGGCAAGATTGAGCGGATTGTCTGCACATTGAGCGACATTACTGATCAAAAGCAAACAGAGGATGCCCTCCAGAGCAGCAACTCGCGCTATCAAAACCTAGCGGACAACGTGCCCGGCATGATTTATCAGTTTGCGCTCAAGCCCACAGGCGAGATCGCCTTCCTGTATGTCAGTCCGGGTTGTCGAGAACTGTTTGGCAGAGAACCAGAAGATTTGATCCAAAATGTTGAGGCTGGCTGGAATTTAACTCACCCTGAGGATATTACGCCCTTAAATCGTTCCATTGACGAGTCTGCTCGTAGCTTAAAGCCGTGGGATTTTATCTGGCGGATTGTGGTGGGTGAACAAACGAAGTGGCTGCGAGGCAATGCCCGTCCTGAATTGCAGCCAGATAACAGCATCATTTGGGATGGGTTGGTCACTGATATTACCAAAGGCAAAGAAATAGAAGAGCGACTGCGAAAAAGTGCAGAACGAGAACGAACGATCGCCCGTGTGATTCAGCGAATGCGCCAGACTCTTAAGCTAGAGCGGATTTTTGCTGCCACCACTGAAGAATTGCGCCAAGCCTTGCAGTGCGATCGCGTGGTGATTTTTCGCACCACCTCAGCGAGTCAAGAGCAGACGAGTCAAGAGCAGATTGTGGCAGAATCGGTGGCAGAAGGATGGATTTCACTGGTGTCAAAGTCCGCCGCAGACAACCCAGACTTTGTGCCCTCTTGGCAAGCCGCAACCGACAGCATGGACACCCTAGGAGTGAGCTATTACTGCATTGCCGATATTTATCAAGCCGGACTGCGATCGCAAGATCTAGAACGATTAGAAGGATTTCAAGCAAAAGCCTATCTCAGCGTCCCGATCTTCTCTGGCAATCAGCTATGGGGTTCACTGATTGCTTACCAAAACTCTGCCCCACGCAAATGGGATTCTACCGAAACTAAAATTGTCTTGCAAATTGGCTCTCAGTTGGGAGTTGCTGTGCAGCAAGCAGAACTGCTTGCCCAAACCCAGCGACAGTCTACCGAACTTCAGCTTGCCAAAGAAGCCGCCGATGCTGCAAACCTGGCAAAAAGTGACTTTTTAGCCAACATGAGTCATGAACTCCGCACTCCCCTCAATGCCATTTTGGGTTTCACCCAATTGATGAATCGAGACCCCTCGCTGCTGGATGAACACCACCAATACATTGAAATCATCAGCCGCAGTGGTGAGCATTTACTCGCGCTGATCAATAACGTTTTGGAAATGTCCAAAATTGAAGCAGGGCGAATCACGCTCAACGAAGCCAACTTCGATCTCTACCGTCTTCTCGATGATCTGGCAGCGCTATTTCACCTGAAATCTCAATCTAAGGGGCTGCAACTGGTGTGCGATCGCGATCGCGCAGTGCCTCGCTACATTCGCACCGATCAAAACAAGCTGAATCAAGTGCTGATAAATTTGGTGAGTAATGCGATTAAATTCACTTCTACAGGCTGTATTTATGTGCGAGTCAGACTGGCGAATAGCGAACGTTCGGCAGATCTAACTCCCAACCCCGCACTCCTAACCCCGCACTCCCTACTATTTACAGTCACAGATACCGGACTTGGAATGACATCGGCAGAAATTGGTCATTTATTTCAACCGTTTGGGCAAACTGAAGCAGGAACAAAACTTTTAGAGGGCACTGGTTTAGGGTTAGCCATTAGCCAAAAGTTTGTGCAGTTGATGGGTGGCTCTATCACGGTGGCAAGCCAACCCGGTCAAGGTACTGAGTTTGGGTTTGAGATTCCAGCGATCGCAATTGCCGCTGACCAGGTTAAGGAAAAGCCGACTCAATATGAACAGGCTGTGGCACTTGCACCTGGTCAGCCCCACTATCGTGTGTTGATTGTAGATGATGACCCGACGAATCGATTGATTCTGGTGCGGCTGCTGAAAGGGATTGGGTTTGATATAAAAGAGGCAAAAAATGGACACGATGCGATCGCGCTCTGGCAAGACTGGCACCCCCACATCATTTGGATGGATATGCAAATGCCGGTAATGGATGGGTTTGAAGCAACCCGGCAAATAAAATCTGATCCAACCGGGCGATCGACCGTGATTATTGCCATCACCGCCAGTGTGTTTGAAGAGCAACGCCAAAAAATTCTCGAAAGCGGCTGCGATGATTTCGTCCGCAAGCCGTTTCAGCGAGAAGAATTGCTTGCTAAAATGGCGGATCATTTAGGAGTGAAATACCTTTATGAAGCGGCGCGATCGCAGCCCAGACAGCACATCCCACCTGTATCCACCCCCTGAAATGCAGAGTCCTTAGCGATCATGTCTCACGAATGGCTGGAAAAGTTTTACGCTTCAGCGGCTCAAGGCAGCGATACACTGGCGCTGCAATTGATTGAAGAAATCCCTAGCGATCGCGCTCAACTCATCCATGCCCTCACCAATCTGGTCAACAACTTCCGGTTTGATCAGATGATGAATCTCACCCAGCTCGCGCAGGATTTAGGGACTTAACCAGCAAGAATTACATGAGT
>JBBSCL010000305.1:0-4858 GCA_038250345.1 Leptolyngbyales cyanobacterium | reverse complement strand
GGTTGGAGATTGCCACTGATTTTTGATCGGTTGAATATGGGGCGATCGCTGAGCTATCTGCCTTTCAGTTGGAGTTGAAGCTTTAGGTATAGTTGGAGGGTCGGCTGAATTAGGAAGACTAGCATCTGCGATTTCTACAGGGAGCGTTTCACGAATCGCGTTTTTATTGGATTGCTCAGCAATAATTTGGTTCAGTCGCTTTGCATGATCTTCAAGCCGCTGCAACTCATCTGTATACTGCTGTTGCATTGATTGAGTTTGCCAAGCCGTCTTAAACGGTTTTTTACGGACTGTAGCGGCGGCTCGTGTTTTTCCTTCAGTTGCGCTTCGCGGCTTCCGCTTAGAGGGCGTGTCTGGGCGAAGTTGATCTTCAGTAATGGTATTTTGAATCCGCATTGGCACCACCTTGTCATCCTCTAAAGACACTGGCTCATTCTCATTCTCTGAATAAGGCTGCCATGCCAAAGGATGATGAAAGGGTTGGGGTGACTGAATCCGTGGTTTTTGTTCTTCCATAGTTGAGGGTAACCACCTGTGCAAACAACGGGCGCTTACAGCATTGATACACCGCAGACACCCACAAGTAAGTACAATTGTACCATAGACAAGAGGGCTATGGATTATTTGGCAGATTTTTTTTGAATAGAATTGATGCAGTGTTTGAATTTAATTCTCAATCCGAAACGGGTTAAAGTTTGTGTCCGCGTCAAAGTAATCTTCTTGTTCTTGCTGCTTTAACCATCTGGTGAGTGCATAAGTGACTGGCGTAAACACAAGTTCGACACCACACTTAAATATATAATTTGATACGATCAATGTGATTAGCAATGAAGTAGGAATGACGTTTGCAAACGCGATCGCACTAAAAATTGCAGTATCAATTAATTGCCCAATCAGAGTAGAACTTATGGTGCGAATCCAAAGATATTTGCCGTGAGTCAATACTTTTAGCTTTGCCAAAATGAACGAATTTGAAAACTCTCCAGCAAAGTAAGCAATCAAACTGGCAATCACAATTCGAGGCGCAAATCCTAAAATTTGGTCATAGGCTGACTGAAATTTCCACTCTGGTGCAGGCGGCAATGCTCCCACTAGGATGAAGGTGAAAGACATGAGGATGGCTGAGAAAAAACCGAGCCAAATTACCTTACGCGATCGCCGATATCCATAAACTTCCGTTAAAATATCGCCAAAAATATAGCTGATAGGAAACAACAATGTGCCCCCATCAAAGGTGAAGGGTCCAGCGATCAAAATTTTTGTAGAAGCCACATTAGAAATTAGCAACACTGCCACAAATAGAGCAGTAATTGTATCTAGATGCTGAAAGGATTTTGCAGCGTAATGATGGGCGTTGGTCTGGGGTCGATTCATGCAATGCAACTGATCTCTGCGTAGAGTAGATTACCTTATATAGCGAATCCGCGAATTCGCCTATCATCATTGCCCCAGTTTTTGCAGGATTTCACCGCTTGGATGTAATGGCATTTTTAGGGTGGGAAAAATCACCGCGTTGCTGACGCTCAATGGCAGTATGTAAGCCGGCTTCAAAGCGATCGGTGGCATCTTCCCAGGTGTAGCCTACGGCAGTTGCATAGGCGCGATCGGATAACACTTTCCAATCCGCTTCTGCCATCTGACAAACGGTCTGAATCGCAGTTGCCATATCAACCGGATCTTCAGGTTTGACCAGAATGCCACCACCCCGTTCCAACAGTTCTGGGGCAGCACCAGCCGGGGTTGCAATCACAGGCGCACGGCAAACCATCGCTTCTAGAATGGGCAATCCATAGCCTTCTCGCCGACTAGAAAACAACCATGCATCACATTCGGTATAGATCTCTCGAATCTGGCTGTTAGAAGGGCGATAGTGATAGGTAATGTTTGGGGGCAGCGGTTCACTGGGCTGCTCTGAACCGAAACCAATCACTTGCAAATTAGGAACAGATTGGCTGGCAAGTTGAATTGCCTTTAAAGCAATATCGGTTCCCTTACTTGCTAATAAACGATAGTTAAATCCGATCGTTGGGTTGGGTTGCTTGCCACGGGGAGGCGCATAGAACAGGTCAAAGTCAACGGCGTTAGGCACAAGAGTTAGAGGAATATCACCACAGTATTCTATAATCAAGTCGCTGAGCCATTCAGCAATAGTGATGATGTGTAGCGGCAACGACCAGGTAGGAACAATTTGTTCTAACTCTTGACCCGGCGCTCCATAGTCCTGCATGAAGTAAGCTTTGGCACCTTTGCGTGGAGATAGCTGAGTCACCCAAGCGGCAGTTTCCCACCAAGTTGCAATGACCACATCTGCATCGGGCACGTCTGCATCGATAGTAGGGCGGTAGCGCTCTAACACTTTGAGCGGCACCACACTGTTGTCAAAGTGTGAGGGTTCATCGTCCTTATAAGGAATCCAGCCCTTTCCTTTTATGACTGATTTTGCCTGTTGCTTGGGAGTGGGTCGAGGTTTTGGGGCAGAGACGACCAGTACATCGTGTCCACGTTTTTTAAGCCGCTCTGCATAAATTGCAACCACTCGAATTCCACCGGACAGATCAGCGTGGGGAATGATGAACGTAATCTTCATAGATTGAATAACCTAATAAATTGAGCGATGAAAACGCGATGTGCGACTTTCCTGAAACAACGCAAAAACTGCCCCACCCTATGGGAAGCGATCTACACCTTAGCCCTTTCACAGCGGGAGAGGACACTGGAAATGCCTGAAAGTCTTTCTCTTGGGGGAGTAGACCGCAGGTCGTGCGAAGCAGGGTTGGCATGTAGCTTGCTTGCCGCAGGGTGAGCAAATTAGTTGCACGCACTTAGTAAGAATTCTAGACTACTAAAGTTGAACGTGAAGCTTGGAAGGGTGATGTATGACATCTACCGGATCGTTGAGGTGCTTTGGGCTATTGATTTCGATAATCCCCCTGTATCAGCAAAAGCAGATGCGATGTTTTGTTTGGTGAATCTGTCACTGCTCGTTATTAAGCGTCGAGAAGGTAATAGTGATGGGTTTCGAGTGTCTTTCATCATTCCAATTCCGGCGCTTGTTTCCAACCTTGTGCTGATCTCCTTCGCGTCTAAAGAAAGTCACCTTTTGGTAGCCACTTTCACCGATCTAGGGTTCCTCCTCGTCTTGGTGCGAAAAGCCTTTATGAAACAGAAATGCTACCTACTTCCAGTTACGTGAGCATTTACATTCAGTTGGTTTGGTTCACCAGTATGCAGAACTATTGGGCGATCGCTTTAGATGTTGCCTTTCATATCAAAATCCCAGCCCTTAAAATGCCAAAAACCTAGCAATTCTCTCTAACTGCTAAGCGGATGTATATTTTGTGTCTTTAAGTTGCACAATCTAGGGCTAGGATCTGGTTTTCATGGGCAAAACTCATGAAAATTGTATGACGATTAGCTTAATAACAATCAGCCTGCAAAGAGCCTTAGTTCGTTTGAGCGCTTCTAAAACTGACGATACATTAAAATAACCTATCCAATAAAAGAGTATGGAAACAACTGAAGAAACAGCATCCTTGAAACGAGTGTTTGGCTTAACCACACTTGTGATTTATGGCGTTGGTGATATTCTTGGCGCTGGCATTTATGCTGTTGTGGGCAAAATTGCTGGACTTTCTGGTAGTCTCGTTTGGGCTTCTTTTCTGGTAGCGATGTCAGTCGCAGCACTGACCGCCTTAAGCTATGCCGAACTCGGTAGCCGCATTCCCCTAAGTGGAGGCGTTGCTTGCTTTGTGCATCGGGCATTTCGCACCGACTGGCTCTCTGTTATTGTCGGTTGGCTGATGTTTTGCACCTGCATCGTCTCAATGGCAACTCTTTCTAAAGCATTTGTAGGCTATTTGACCACTTTTGCTCCCATTTTTCCAGACTGGTTGGTTACCCTAGCGCTATTTTGCGGTCTTGCCTTCATCAATTTTCGAGGAATGCAGGAATCGTCAAATCTCAACATTTTTTGTACAACGCTTGAGGTTTCAGGGCTGCTTGTCGTAATTGTGGTGTCAGTCCTCTTTATTAACGGTGGCACAGCCAATCCTGCCGCTGTGGTGGCTCCTGTCGTTAGTGGACAAGCAATGTGGATTGCCATTTTTCAAGGGGCAGCACTGGCGTTCTACGCCTTTATTGGCTTTGAAGACATTGTGAATGTTGCGGAAGAGGTCAAAAATCCTAAGCGCAATGTACCTAGAGCCATTTTGCTATCACTCGGTATTGCGGGAGTGATTTATATTCTGGTTTCCTGGCTTGCTACTCAGGTTTTAAGCCCTGCTGAACTGTTTGCTTCTAAAGCTCCGCTACTGGATGTGGTTCTTCGAGCACAGCCAAACTTTCCAGGTGTTGTTTTTACTTTCATCGCCTTATTTGCAGTACTCAATACAGCGCTGCTGAACTTTATCACTGCCTCGCGGCTGCTCTTTGGGATGTCGCGCGATGGTTTGCTACCCGCTTGGTTTAGCGAACTACACGCAACGCGCGCAACGCCTTATCGCACGATCGTCGTAATTCTGCCGATCGCCATCTTTCTGGCGCTGTCGGGCACACTGCAATTTTTGGCAGGCACCACGGCAACACTCATTCTTGCCATGTTTTGTGTGGTGAATCTATCACTGCTCATGATTAAGCGTCGAGAAGGTAGTAATGATGGATTTCGAGTGCCTTTCATCATTCCAATTCTGGCACTTGTTTCTAACCTTGTGCTGATCTCCTTCGCGTCTAAAGAAAGTCACCTTTTGGCAGCCGCCTTTACCGGTTTAGGGTTCCTCCTCATCTTGGTGCGGAAGGCTTTTATGAAGCAGAATGCTACCTAGTGCCAGTAGGATTCTGAGTCCGAAAAGAAGGGGTTCAG
>JBBSCL010000304.1:0-4865 GCA_038250345.1 Leptolyngbyales cyanobacterium | reverse complement strand
GCTGCGCGATTGTCGCTTATTACAAGCGAATGGAACGATTACAGAGGTTGATATTGCGATTCAAAATGGCGTGATTGTCGCGATCGCGCCGCAGATTCCCACTGCCGCCAAACTTGTTTTGGAGATTCAAGATCAACTCGTCAGTCCGCCGTTTGTGGAATCTCATATTCACTTAGATTCTGCGCTCACCGTGGGGCACCCGCAATGGAATCAAAGCGGTACGTTGTTTGAAGGCATCGAAATTTGGCGAGAGCGCAAACAAGCCCTCTCACTGGAAGATGTCAAAACTCGCGCGATCGCCACCCTAAAGCAGCAGGCAATTCAAGGCGTATTATTCGTTCGCAGCCACGCCGATGTCAGTGAACCCAGCCTAACCGCCCTGCAAGCTCTTTTGGAAGTGCGAGAAGAAGTGAAAGACTGGATCACCCTGCAAGTCGTGGCGTTTCCCCAAGATGGCATCTACGGCAACGCCCAAAATGATCGCCTGATGGAGCAAGCAATGGAAATGGGTGCCGATGTGGTGGGCGGGATTCCCCATTACGAGCTGACCCGCGAAGATGGAGTTAAGTCCGTTCATCGCATTTTTGAACTGGCGCAACGGTACGATCGCCTGATTGATATTCACTGCGATGAAATTGACGACGAGCAATCTCGCTTTTTAGAAGTGGTCGCCGCCTGTGCCCTTCGCAGCGGGTTGGGATCACGAGTCACTGCCAGCCACACCACCGCTTTTGGGTCTTATAACAATGCCTATGCTTTCAAGCTGCTAGGCTTTTTGCGCCGCACCCCAATTAATTTCATCGCCAATCCGTTGATTAATATCACCCTGCAAGGACGCGCCGATACCTATCCCAAGCGCCGGGGTGTCACCCGCGTTAAAGAACTGTGGCAGCAGGGAACCAATGTGAGCTTTGGGCATGATTGCATTCAAGATCCGTGGTATCCCTTGGGCACAGGCAATATGCTGGAAGTTGCCTCTATGGGGCTACATATCTGCCAAATGACGGGCAAGACTGAAATTGATGCTTGCTACGACATGGTGACCTGGAATGGGGCAACCACGCTCAACCTCCAAGATGGCTATGGAATTGAAGTGGGCAAACCCGCCAACCTGATCGTGCTGGATGCTTGCGATCGCTATGATGCTATTCGCCGCCGCGCGATCGTCCGATACGTCATCTCTCAGGGCAAGCTGCTAGCCCATACTGAGCTTCCGCGTACTGTCTGGCACAGAGCCGTTTGATGTCTCAACAGATCGCGGAATTTAACAATAACGAGTAACTGCATAGTTGTCTAGCACTGCATCCACGCTAATCATTGGAATCTTTTCTGTGAGCGCTTGGGCAATCAAAAGCTGATCGAAGGGATTTTTGTGATGGAATTTCAGAGTGACGATCGCGGCTGTATGGGCAACTTTAATCTAGTACGGGTAGATTCCCCGCAGCAGAGCGGCGAGGCTTTGAGGCTTGCAATCCGAACTATTCCCTTTTTGGATATCGCAATTGCGAACCTTTACCGCATTTGTTTCTTGCGCTCGGCTTTTTCGTCGCGGGTGCTACTGGCGGCAATTTCGGCATCCAACAGGGTGCGTCCGGTGGCGGCGAGGTAGACATCATCTAGGCTGGGGCGTGATTGAGCAATGCCAAAAGTTGGCAGTCCGGCTTGTTGAAGCGCTTGCTGGACGGTGAGCAGAGCATCACTTTGAGGTGTAACAACCAGGTTGAGGGAGTTGCTTTGCGCCGTGTTGATGATCACTTCCTGAACAGATGGCAATGATTCCAGCAACGATTTTGCGGTTTCGGCTTCGGCTTGAGGGGTGAACTCGCGAATTCTGAGGGTAATGCGATCGCCACCTACCTGATCCTTGAGTGCGGAGGGTGTGCCACTGGCAATCACCACGCCTTTATCAATAATCGCCACTCGATCCGCCAGCATATCGATCTCTTCTAAATAATGGCTGGTGATCAAAACAGTCGTGCCCTCCTCGCGAATCTTCCGCAAAAAATCCCAAACCACTAAACGACTTTCAATATCCAAGCCAACAGTCGGTTCATCCAGCACCAGCACATCGGGCTGATGCAGCAGACCTGCTGCTAAATCGAGCCGCTTTTTGATGCCGCCCGAATAAGTGCCGCTTTTTTTATTCGCGTAGTCTTGTAAACCCAATCGCTCGATGACCCATTCAATGCGATCGCGTAAAGTAGCGCGTGGCAAGTGATATAACGCGGCTTGCAGTTGTAGCAGTTCTCGCCCGGTCAACACTTTGTCGATCGCCACCTCTTGGGCAACATATCCTAACTTTTGTCTCGCCAGCTTAGGATGCTCTAAAGCCGAAATCCCAGACACTTCCACCCTGCCAGAATCCGGTTCTGCCAGCGTACATAAACACCGCAAAACAGTGGTCTTACCAGCTCCATTAGGACCCAGCAACCCAAAAATCTCCCCTGGCTCAATTTGCAGCGAGACATCTTTGACTGCCTCTACTGAGCCATATTTCTTTTGTAGCTTTTCGATTAGGACAGCAGGAGCCATGACCCGACCCTCAATTGATACAAATCTCAATCTCCATTTTAGAGGCTAGGGGATGGAGACTAGGGGCTAAGGGAAAAATCAATATGAGAATAGTTAGCTAAAAATTAAAGCTGGATAGCCTGAATGACTAGCCAGCTTCAATTCCAAGAGTTTGTAATCTCACTTCTCGTTTCTGTCTACGATCGCCCACATTCCTCTAAGCGATCGGCAATGGCGCAGTACTGATCCAAGTCTGCACATAACCTGCAAGTGTTGCGGTTACTTGATGGGTCACGGGTAAACTATCGAGTGCCATGCCTGCACAGAGCAGCATCAAGTAAAAGATGGAATATTTGAACACCGATCGCGCCACTTGTAGATCAGATGGAGCCTGCGTGAGTTGCCATGCCTTTTTCACGAAGATGCCGCCCAGCAGCAGGGCGATCGCGGCATACACAGCCCCCATCACATGCAGCGGATAGACCAGCAGCAATGTGACGGGGATTAGTGCCAAGGTGTAGTAAAAGATTTGACGAGCCGTGACTTCATTGCCTTCTACCACTGGCAGCATCGGCACACCGACCTTGGCATAATCGTCGCGAATTAGCACTGCCAACGCCCAAAAATGGGGTGGAGTCCAGAAAAAGATGATGGCAAACAGCACCCAAGCTGCCCAGCTTAAATCACCGGTAACGGCTGCCCATCCAACTAAGGGCGGAATCGCTCCAGCCGCGCCACCAATCACAATATTCCAAGTGCTATGACGTTTGAGCCAGTGGGTGTAGACCAACACGTAAAAGACAATTCCCGACATTGCTAGACAGGCAGCTAACAGATTGGCAAAGACGGTTAGCAGGGTAAATGAAGTGACGGCGAGGGCGATCGCAAAGATCAGGGCATGAAGCGGCTGCACTCGACCCGATGGCAGCGGACGATGCCGAGTGCGCTCCATGATGTAATCAATATCGCGATCGTAGAGGCAGTTGACGGTATTCGCTGCCCCAGAAGCAAAAGCACCGCTCACCAGCGTGATCAGCAGCAGCACCGGATCAACCTGTCCTTCTGCGGCAATCCACATACCGCCTGCGGTAGTAATCAGCAGCAATAGGATAATCCGAGGCTTCGTCAACTGGTAGTAGCTTTGGATAATTTGAATCAGATTGTCGTGGTGGCGAGTCGTTGTAGAGAGAGTTTCTTGCATTTTCGAGTGTTCCTCACAAAATGATTCACCGATGCTAGGGCTTGATTCAATGCATCGGTGATGCAGGTGGGTAAGCATTAATGTATCAGCGCGGATGATAAAGCAGAACTGCTGCTATCGATTAGGTAGGACTTAAGCAGGTTGTTGATCGCCTGGAGCGGCGATCGCCTCATTCAAGGATGCAAATTCAATCGGTATGTCCACCGCAGGGTCAGCAACATCTCGAAATGCGAACACTGTAAAGGTAACCAGCACTCCCAACAGCAGTGCGCCAACTGCTTGATGAGCAATAGTCAATGGCTCAACCTGTAACCGTAGCTTGAAGGTGGCAATTCCCAAAGCAATTTGCAGCACTAACAAACTTCCTGCGGAATTAGCTAAGCGTCTCAAACTAGGGTGTAGTGCGGGAGTGCGCCATGCCCCAATGATTAAAGTTAGAGTAGCCAGCGTCGCGGGAACGACTCCACCGACGTGGCTATTCATCACGGTGCATAAAGTAGAGTCGCTCAAGCATTGATGGAATGCCCACCGGGAGCCAACCAATGCCCCCAAAATGCTTTGTCCGTAGACGCAAAGTGCCGCGATCGCCGCAATCCAAGGAAGCTTTCCAGCCGTTCCAGTTCCTTGATAGGGCTGAAGTGCCACTCCCATCGACAGCAGGGTAATAAAAAACAGCAGCGCAGTACCCAAGTGTGCGGTCACAATATCAAATCGCAACAGTTCAGTGACAGTAAACGCCCCTAAAATGCCTTGAAATATCACTAAAAACAGCGCTAGCAGTGAAATCCAAGGTGTCCACTTGGGCAAATCCCGGCGATACCAGTAGCAAAGACCAACCAGCGCGATCGCGAAAAGCCCCATCGAAGAAGCCGTCAGCCGATGAAACCATTCCAAAAAAACCTGTAGATTCATCTGCTTTTGAGGCACCAGCACCCCATAGCAAAGAGGCCAATCAGGACATGCCAGTCCTGCATTCATCACACGGGTCGCACTTCCCAGTGCCATTAAAAACAGCGTTTCACCTGCCATTCCTAGCACAAATCGACTAATCCATTCGCGAGGGCGATCAGACTTTTCATCGGCTTGCTGGTGGAAGGTAATGTCAACCATGAGCTTTCAACCTCATCTCCAAAAAAAACATGCTTCTTGAATT
>JBBSCL010000303.1:0-4873 GCA_038250345.1 Leptolyngbyales cyanobacterium | reverse complement strand
TAAATCAGACTGGTGACGAGGCGATCGCTGACCGTGAATCTCTTCAGTTTTGACACGGACGGCAACGCCCAAACTGCTGAGTGCATTGCTAAGATAGCGAGCGATCGCGTCGGGTTCTCCCTGCTGAGCTTGGGCAAAATAGGATGCCACGGAATCAGCTTTTGTCAAACTGGTTGCATTGAGGTCGCCCGATAGTGCAGTCTCACTCAAATTCAAATCAATCGCTTTTGTCCAAAGCGGTCGTTTGCCGCCAACGTGTCGCCCATAGACGATGAGGCGATGAATCTGAGCAGATTTCAGCGGTAAAGAGCAGGGAGAATCAGAGGCTAAAGCGTGTGAAAGCATTGCAGCGATCGCATCTGCATCTGGACTGGGATCGCTTTCCACCAAAATGTGAAGGTGATTGCCCTTCAATCGAATTTTGATATGAGCTTGGCTATGCCCAAAAGTCTGCTGTAGCCACTGTTTTAAGTGCCTACGAGCGATCGCAGGTTCTTGGGGCGTTCCAGCCGAAATTGGGAGTTGTCCATTGGCGTTCAGCATGAGAGCATTAGCAACTGATTTGATAGATATAGAGCTTGATCAAAAGCAATCTTGCCCCATAGAGATAGCATATCCTCATCAGATCTGGCATAGTTTAGTACTGCTTGGAGTTTTAATGCCATGTTTTGATGCCGATATGGACCTCGTACCAGTATTGAACACCTTTTTTTAAAAAGCGCTCAGGTAATATTGATTTTGTCCAGGCTAAGTTATTTTCTTGTCACGGTTTGTTACCGGGCAAAAAAGTCTCTTCATAAAAATTACAACTGAACCGCACTATGCAAACATCTGATCGCTTACCCAAAAAAGCTCCAGTTTCTTCTCTACCAGCCCCAGCCTTGGAGCTATTAATTAGCCTTGCAACAGCACCCCTATTAATTGGCTTGGTGGGCGGAAAAGCCCTAGCAGAAGTCTCTCAAGAGATTGGTAAATTTGCCGAGGAAGTGTTTCGGGGCGATCGCCTGCCGCTGTTAAACCTGTCCAATCCACCCTCTTCATCTATTGATACGGTCAATCCCGACTAAATTCAGGCATATTTGCCAAAAATATTTGGTCACCTGAACCACTTCACAGGTGGGAAATAGCCCATAGAATACTTTGATGTCTTTCTAGAAACAGCCTCATGAGTGTGACACGTGCTTCAGATGATGCGTTTAGTTCCAGTACAGTGATTGAATCTAGAACAGTGGCAGAGATGTCTATGGCATCCACCTCCGAGCTTTTCCTGAAGCTCAGGCTTAAGTCGGTTGAAGAAACTTGGGAGTCCGTTTTACGGCAGGAATGCGGGCAACAACTCGTCGATTTGCTAAATCAGCTTCGCGACTTGTGTTCTCCTGAAGGACAGGCAAACAGCTTTATCGAGTCTGAAGTCCTCAAGGTGGTTGAAAAGCTTGATCTAAACGAAGCGATTCGGGCAGCCCGCGCCTTTGCCCTTTATTTTCAACTGATTAATATTGTCGAGCAGCACTACGAGCAACGGGATCAACTGCAATATCGGGCGGCGGTGCGCGATGCCAGCGGTGCAGAGTCAGGCACTTCTAGCCCCGGTGAAGAAACTACGCCCGCTAGCCGATTAGAAGCGGATCTTTTAGAAAAAACGCTTCAAGATCCTACGACTCGCCGTGCATTAGGCACCTTCCATTGGCTGTTTCCCAAACTGAAAGCTTTAAATGTGCCGCCTCAGCACATTCAAAACTTAGTAGAGAAATTGGATATTCAGTTAGTATTTACCGCTCACCCAACCGAGATTGTTCGCCATACTATTCGCGACAAGCAGCGCCGAATTGCCAAAGTTTTACGCCAGCTTGACCAAGTAGAAGAACGTCAAGCTGCCCAAGGATTAGATATTGATTCCATCGACGAAAATCAACTACGAGAGCAACTCACTGAGGAAGTGCGGCTGTGGTGGCGCACGGACGAACTGCACCAATTTAAGCCAACCGTATTGGATGAAGTGGACTATGCGCTGCACTACTTCCAAGAAGTGCTGTTTGATGTGATCCCGCAGTTGCATCAGCGGTTTAAACGGGCAATGAAAGAATCTTTTCCTAGCATCAAACCACCTAACTACGATTTTTGTCGATTTGGTTCGTGGGTCGGCTCCGATCGCGATGGTAATCCTTCCGTGACACCGCAGGTTACCTGGCAAACCGCTTGCTATCAGCGAAACTTGGTGCTGGATAAATACATTGGTTCGGTGACCAAACTGATCGATCTGCTCAGCCTTTCCTTGCATTGGAGCGACGTATTGCCCAATTTGCTAGAGTCGTTAGAGCAAGATCAACTGCAAATTCCTGCCGTTTATGACAGGCTAGCGATTCGCTATCGTCAAGAACCTTACCGTCTGAAGCTGGCGTATATCCAGCAGCGGTTAGAAAATACCCGCGATCGCAGCCTCAAAATGTATAAGGGCGAGTACGTTCAGCAAACTCATTCCGAACAAGACCTTGCCACCTTCTACCGTTCTGGTGCAGAATTTTTGTCAGAACTACGGCTGATTCAGACCAACCTTTTTGAAACCGGACTGACCTGCCGCGACCTAGAAAATCTGATCTGTCAGGTGGAAATCTACGGCTTTCACCTTGCCCAGTTGGATATCAGACAAGAAAGCACCCGTCACTCCAACACGATTGATGAAGTGGTGCGATATATGCAACTGTTGCCCAAGCCCTACTGCGAGATGACTGAAGCCGAACGAGTTGATTGGCTGGCTACCGAACTGAAAACTCGTCGTCCCTTGATTCCTGGAGCGCTGCCGTTTTCTGAAAAAGCCAACGAAGCGATCGAAACCTTCCGCATGGTTCGCACACTGCATGATGAATTTAGCCCAGAAATTTGCCATACCTACATCATTAGCATGTGCCACGATGTCAGCGACATGCTAGAGGTGCTGCTGCTGGCAAAAGAAGCAGGACTCTATGATCCAGGAACGGGCGTTAGCATGATCCGGGTGGTGCCCCTGTTTGAAACGGTGGAAGACTTGCAAAAAGCGCCTGCTGTGTTAGCCCAACTGTTTGAAATGCCGCTGTATCGCACCATGCTTGCAGGGGGGAACTGTGCGCTTGAAGAGCGGGATTTGCCCGCAGGAAAGCAGCCGTGGCGGCTCAATCCAAATTTGCAAGAAGTGATGCTGGGCTACTCCGACAGCAACAAAGACTCTGGCTTTCTCAGCAGCAATTGGGAAATTCATAAAGCTCAGCAAGCACTCCAATCCCTGGCTGAACGCTATGGCGTTTTACTTCGGATCTTTCACGGTCGGGGTGGCTCAGTCGGTCGGGGCGGTGGTCCGGCTTACGAGGCAATTCTGGCGCAACCGGGGCGCAGCGTTAACGGTCGCATTAAAATTACCGAGCAGGGAGAAGTGCTAGCTTCTAAATATTCTCTGCCAGAGTTGGCGCTGTATAACCTAGAGAAAGTTGCTTCGGCAGTGCTGCAAAGCAGTTTGCTGCTGACTGGATTTGATGAGATTCAGCCTTGGCACGAGATTATGGAGGAGATAGCGGGGCGATCGCGCAGTCATTACCGCGCCCTAATTTATGAGCAGCCAGACTTCATTGACTTTTTCCACAGCGTTACTCCAATCGACGAAATCAGCCAGTTGCAGATTAGTTCTCGTCCGGCGCGGCGCGGTGGTAAGCGCGATCTAGCAAGCCTACGAGCGATTCCCTGGGTGTTTAGTTGGACTCAGAGCCGTCTGCTGCTGCCTGCCTGGTATGGTGTGGGCACTGCCCTGCGAGACTTTTTGCGCGATTACCCTGAAGAACACCTGAAGCTACTGCGCTATTTCTATTTCAAATGGCCGTTTTTCAAAGTAGTCGTTTCTAAAGTGGAGATGACCTTATCTAAGGTGGATCTGCAAATTGCGCGGCACTATATGAGCGAACTGGTGCATCCCGAAGATCGGGAGCGCTTTGAGCCAGTGTATGAACAAATCGCCAACGAGTTTTACCTGACTCGCGACATGATTCTGACCATCACTGGGCACAAGCGTCTATTGGATGGCGATCCAGATTTGCAGCGATCGGTGCAGTTGCGGAATGGCACGATCGTGCCCCTCGGATTCCTTCAGGTTTCCTTGCTAAAACGTCTGCGTCAAAGTAAGGACGAGGCGGCATCGGGTATCGTGCGATCGCGCTACAGCAAAGGCGAACTGCTGCGGGGTGCCTTGCTGACGATTAACGGCATCGCTGCCGGAATGCGAAACACGGGCTGAACCAAATACTATCTACAAAAAAGCCCCCTCAGCAGTGCTTTTGGGGGCTTAGTAGTTTAGGAGCGATGAAGTGAATGGTATAAAGGTACTATAAATACTGCTTTTATGTCAATCGCTTTTTGATGAATGGAGCGTTATTCTTTCCCATATAGACGAGACTAAATGCAGCCGCGATCGCGAGTAGCTCATGACAAAAATTGATCAGCCTGCCGATTCCAACCTGCCCAAAAATCTGACCCAGCCCCAACTCTCAGGAGCTTCACTAAACTCCAAAAGTGGTCGGCGGCGCTCTTATAAAACGCTGATCAGCCCCAATGGGCGCACTACTTTTTTGCAGATCAATCCCCAGTCTGCATTCTGGCGCGATCTCTACCACTTGCTGCTGACCATGTCATGGATTCAGTTTTTGGGTTTGGCAGTTGGGCTTTATTTGGTGAGTAATTTAGTGTTTGCTGTCGCTTATCTTTTAGGCAACGACTCGATCGCCAATGCCAAACCGGGTTCGCTGTTAGATGCTTTTTTCTTCAGTGTGCAAACGATGGCGACGATCGGCTATGGGGCAATGTATCCCAAAACCGTCTATGCCAATTTGCTAGTGGCGATCGAAGCGCTAGTTGG
>JBBSCL010000302.1:0-4879 GCA_038250345.1 Leptolyngbyales cyanobacterium | reverse complement strand
GGAAACAGCCGTGGCTACAGGTTATGTAGCGGTGTCCAAGTAGTGTATCTAACGCTCTACAAACTCGCGATCGCCAAATCCTAGTTAAAAAAGCACGGAAATTATGATGTCAGCACCAGTTGGACAGTGGCATTCTGTAAGCCAGGACGTTTCACTGCCGCTAGAGTTTGATTCACGGCATAGCTCTGATTGATCGAGTTGAGCAAGGCCGCCATGTTGTGATTTTTAGCGACACCCCAGAGGTCGGCAATGAGATTAAATGAACCGTCTGCGTTCCGAGACCAGCCTAGGTCGTAGTCACCCTTAAGCACGGCAACCACGTCAGCCCGAACCGTTTGGCAACCATAACCACGCACCGTGGTATTGGTCTGAACAACCAGACCTAGACTACGGAGGGAGGATTTCAGAATTTCAACATCAGTCAATTTGCTACGTAGAATATTGAAGTGAGACATATTTGTTGCCTCGGTATTAAGTGCTACTAATTCATGAAAAGATGGAGGACTCGGAGCGTTGAACTGAGAACAGTGGCTCAACTTCAACTGTTTTTGGTCAAATGCTCCAAGTCCTCCTAGCCCTGTTAGGACTGAACAGGTGCGGGAATCCCATCGATTTCAGGTGCATAACCCAGTTCGATAGGTAGACCGCTATTTTCCTGATCAACCCTTGTTTTCGTGAGGGCGATCGCAAATACCAACAGCCCAAAGATTGGTTTTGCCAGCACATCGGCGACCGTGTAACCCAGTTGCACACCTATACTCGCTGTTGTCCCGGTGATGCCCAACATCGGCAACAGGTATGCGATCGGGTAAGCACCCCAGGAGAACAATAGCAGCAACCGCATGTTGCTAACGAGAGTCTGCACGGCAGCAGGTTGGCGAACTAGCGACTTTGATAGCTCAATCCACAACACATAAAGGATGTAGGCAAAGGGAATCGTGCTGACTGTACCCCAGATAATCCGAGTAGTGATATTGCTAGAGATCTCACCGGGATACCCCGTGGCGATCATCAAGATGGAGGCGATCACGAGCTTAATCAGCAATGGTCTTGCCTCTTTTCCAGTCAATGCCAACACGGCAACAGTTTCAACCAATAGCAATGGCACTGTTAGCAGCCAATCCACATATCGGTAAGCATCATTAAACGGTTCTCCAGTTAAGGTGTACATGCCATTTTGCAAACTGTAGGCAGCATCCCAACTGTTGAAAATGCGGAAGTAATGATAGCCCGCAATACTGACGACAAGCCCTGAAACCAGTAAAGCGAGTCGATACTTCGAGCCGACTTGAGCGCGAGCATTGAAGAAAAAGAGGGCAGACGCAAACATTGCCGCGATCGCAAAGGAGAAAGCGTTATAAATTAGATTGAATTGACTGGGTGTGAGCGATTGGGATGTCGATAACCGATCCGAAATGTCGCCCTGAGTCACCAGCGACCCCATAAGCGCGAAGTCGGGAACTAAAGAAATCATCAATGTTATCTCCGTGTGGTAATTGTGAAACTGTAAAATGCAACTCCGCTTACTAGCAGCTTGTGGCGCAAATGTAACGATCGTTCTGTAGCATAGTCGTCTCCACTATAGACAGGCAAGATGCCTACGTTACAGTTGCGGAACTTCCGCCCGGTCGGGCTAACTTACACCAAATTCCAGAAGTGAAGAACACCTTGACCGGAAAGCAACTCAACTAGAAGCGCAGATACAAATCCGATCATGGCTAGACGACCATTCCAGCTTTCAGCCTGAGGAGTAAAGCCCCAAGCCCAACCGTTGCGATTGTTAGAAGAAGTGATGACTTTTGTAGAAGTTGCCATTGATCTGACTCCAAATTTTGTGATTAGTTTGATCGAGGAAAGTGAAAAATTCAGTGTTGGTTCTACTTAGAGACAGGCGGAACACATCTCCAATTTCCACTTATGTCTCAGGAGTTTCTGATACATCGTGTCTCGAACCATCGTGAGATTGTTGTGCTCAATCAGAAGTCTCTGGGTCTGTGTATGAGATATGCGCTGGACTTGGTTCGCAAAGAGTCGGAGACTGAATTCTTAATCTAAGGCGAGTTCTGTTGCTTGATCCATGGCTGCTTCCTGCGACCCAACATGGGTCTAAACTGTGAACCTGTCAACAGAAGTGAAGCGAGGCTCTCTTTCATTGCGCTGTGTGAACTATTATAACAAGCCATTTACATGAATTGACGAATTGGAAGAAGTATAAGTGAATCTATATCTTTCGACTGACCTCAGTTACCTTAAGAACGAGATACTTAGATCTGCTATGTATCAAACTGACCCTCCTCGCCCTGCCTGGGAAACACTCCCTACCATGTACGATCTCCCGATCTAAGATCCGGAGGAGTCCAGTTCACGATCGCTCCCTTTTTTGTGGGTAAATATCCCATTACGCAAGCCCAGTGGAGAGTCGTGGCAGCCATGCCCTTTGTGAAGCAGGAACTTGACTCAGATCCTTTAGTCACACTCCACTCATCCAAACTTTAGCCGTGATTGCCCCTATCAATACAACAAGACCCAACGCCCTGCGAAAATAGTTCACGCCCTGAAACACCTCTAGCCACGCCCAAGTGAACAAAGCGCCAAAAGCGATCCAGACCAAGCCAGTGTGGAGCTTGCCACTGGTTACGATCAGTTGCAATAAACTTGCCGCCCCCCAAACCAAAATGGGCAAGTTTGGCGGTTGAGCCAGTACGATATTGCCTTCGCCATCCCGAAACGTGCGATCGAATAGTGTGGTTTCCATTGCTTCCCAATCCTCCTAATCCGGTTGATAATATTCTGCTAGAGACAATACTCCGCTAGAACGGAGTTCCATGCTGACTCCGATGTTGTTGTAGCGCCGTTTGATACCACTCCAACTCATCCAAGAACTTTCCCACCTTCTTCGTTAGCGATTCATCCTGCGGCAGCCCTGCCTGATCCAACGCGCTACCGAGCTTGGGAATCGAAAAGATCGTCGAGATTGTTGCCATCCCCATCTCCGCCAGAAACGCGCGCAACTGCATCGCCGCCCGCATTCCACCTACGCCCCCCGGCGAGTAAGCCACAATCCCCGCCGGACGGAAAAAGTACTCCTCCAGAAAGTGATCCATTAGATTGCTCAATCCTGGTTGGATCGAATGGTTATATTCCCCCGCCACCACCACAAAGCCATCTGCGTCTTTAATGTGACCCGCAAGTTCCGCCATTTTCGCCGGAGCCTGCCCCGGTTCAAACTCCTTGTACATCCGATCAAGGATGCCAAAGTCGTATTCCATCGCATCTGCAAAGACCACTGTATGACCTCGTTGCTGAAGCTGGTCAATCAAAAACCGCGCCACCTTAATGCCCTGGCGATCGCGCCGATAGGAACCATAGAAAACCACCGTTTTGAAAGCCATGCAGAACACTCCTCTTACAACTCGAAACCTAATGCTGCTCCGCTAACAGATGGACTGCCATCCCGTTTCCATCACTCAATCGGTCTAACTTAGATTGTAAAGCAGTCCAGTGAATGCCCATCAGGTTGGGTAGAACAATGTGGGCAGCGCCAACGCGATCGCGAGGTCCAAGTCCGATCGCCCACATACCAGCCGCGATCGCCGCTTCAATGCCCACGGTTGCATCTTCTACCACCACACAGTGGGCGGGTTCGAGTCCTAACTGTTTAGCAGCGTACAAAAACACGTCTGGGTCTGGCTTGGGGCGTGTGACGCTATCACCATCAGCGATCTCATCCACGCGATCGGCAATCCCTAGCTTTTCAATCACGGTTTTGGCATTCTTGCTGGCAGAGCCGATCGCGATTTTTATGCCCGCTTGTCTCAGTTCATCTAAGAGCGCCACAGCACCGGGCAGTAGATCCTGCGGTGTGATGGTCTGGATCGACTCTACGTAGTAACGATTTTTGCGCTCCATCATTTCCTGTAGCTGGGCTTCTGAGTAGGAGCGATCGCCCACAATCAGCAGCAACGAGTCTCGTCGAGCCACGCCTCGCAGTGCCTCATTGGCTTGGCGATCGAAGGGTAAGTTTTCTTCATCAGCCAATTGTTGCCAAGCACGGTAGTGAAATTCAGCCGTGTTCGTGAGAACCCCATCAAGATCGAAAATGAAGCCCTGAATGTCAGGGTTGTGTGAGTCAGGCGCTTGAGGAAGCGAGGGTGCTAGATCGAAGTTGTGCCAGATGCCGCGCCAGTGCAGTTTGAATTTGAGCCGAGTCCAAGTGGGAGGGAGTTGGGGCGTGGCAACGGGACCGCTATCCTTCAGTTGAATGCCGCCGAAACCGAACACCACTGCTTGCCAGACCCCGCCTGCTGACGCTGCATGAATGCCGTCTTCTGTATTGCCGCGATTATCTTCAAGATCAACCATTGCTGCCCGCATAAACTGCTGGTAGGCATCGGCTGGGGCACCCAGATTGGCAGCGAGGATGGCGTGAATGGCTGGAGTCAGAGATGATCCGTAGGTGCTGTCGGTGCGGTGAGCGTAGTAGTCCCAGTTCTTTTGCAGTGTGTCAGGGTGATCGTGGACTGCTTGCGTGTCTCGCATCAGGTAGAGGAGCATCAATACATCGGGTTGTTTGAGCACCTGCCGCTGATTGGTTTCGTCAATGCCGAGTACTGCTTGAATCGAGCGATCGCGAGGTTCGTAGTCGTTCAAGTCGATATCCTGAAGCTGAAAAAATCCTTCAAACTGCTCGATCAACCCTGTTTCGACATCGTAGGGAATGTACAACTTCGCAATCATCGCCTGCCAACTGAGTCGATGTTCTGAAGTGAGTTGCAGCTTTTGTGCCAGGGCAGTCGCATGATTCTCATTCTGAGAGGCTTCGCCAACGGGAAACCTGTGTTGCAGCCAATCATAGACAGCCACAGCCTTTTCGAGATGC
>JBBSCL010000301.1:0-4879 GCA_038250345.1 Leptolyngbyales cyanobacterium | reverse complement strand
GCCTGCCAACTGAGTCGATGTTCTGAAGTGAGTTGCAGCTTTTGTGCCAGGGCAGTCGCATGATTCTCATTCTGAGAGGCTTCGCCAACGGGAAACCTGTGTTGCAGCCAATCATAGACAGCCACAGCCTTTTCGAGATGCCACTGCACCATACGATTGGTAAAGGCATTGTTATTCACTTGTTCGTGGTATTCATCGGCTCCAATCACCCCGCACAGTTCATATCGATCTTGCTTCGGATTCCACTCCAATCGACTCATCCAAAACAGCGCCGTGTCCAGGATGATTTCGGCTCCATAGTCACGCAGCCAATCGTCGTCGCCTGTTGCTTGCCAGTAGTGCCAGACGGCATAGGCAATGTCGGCGCTCAGATGAATTTCGCGATCGCGAACCCAGATACGCACCGCTTCCGCATAGGGATCAGTCGGGATCGATGTTTTGGGCGTTACCTCGTCGCCAGTGGCGGCACTTTCCCAAGCAAACATTGCTCCCTGATACCCCCTGTGCGCGGCTTTACGACGTGCGCCTTCCAGAGTGTGATATCGGTAAGTCAGCAGGTTGCGGGCGATCGCGGGTTGAGTCAGGGTGAAAAAAGGCAGCATGAAAATTTCGGTATCCCAAAAAATGTGCCCCCGATAGCCAAACCCCGACAGCGTTTTAGCGGGAATGCTGACCCGATCGTGGTGTGAGGAAGCACTGATGAAAAGTTGAAACAGGTTGTAGCGCACAGCCAATTGAGCCGTGCGATCGCCCTCAATCTCGATATCGCTATGCTGCCAAACGGCTCCCCACGTCTGCTGATGAGCCTCAAGCAGCACTGCATAGGTGGGTAGATCAGCCAATTTGATTTGAGCCGCCTGCATGGGCATCTCCGTCTCCTGAGACGTAAACACCGTCACGACCTTTTCCACGCTGATTGTCTGTCCCTTTGTCACCACAAAGGTAGCTGTTAAGCTGGGGTAGCCGGGAGGATTAGCAACTTGGAAAGAGGCATTGGTGCCGATCACAGCGATTTTAGCTGCCATGCCGAGTTCGATGTGGGAGCGGCGGGTGCGTAACTGTAGCCAAATTCCCTGTTCCAGCTTGCCTTGATCAAGCTGTTCCCAGTGTTCAAAGTCTTGATTTTCAGGGTAGCCATTGAGGCTAGACTGCACCTCGATTGTGCCATTGAAATCGATCGACGTGATTTGACAGCGCAATCCCAACACATGCTGATCGGACAAGCTGGCAAAGCGCTCAAACTGGAGATCTAACGTCTCACCAGTGGGGCTACGCCAGCGCACCGAGCGACGCAGCAGCCCATGACGCAAATCAAGCTGCCGTTCGTAGTGCAGAATTTTGCCGCGATCGAGCCGAAACCGTTCGCCGTTGACAATCACCACTAAGGACAGCCAATCAGGACAATTTGCCAACTCAGTGTAGATCACGGGCGCATCGTCATAGACCCCATGAATTAAGGTGGCTGGCAACGCCTGTGGGTAGCCTTCCTCAAAGCTGCCCCGCGTGCCTAAATACCCGTTGCCGATCGTAAAAACGGTTTCTCTAGCACGCAACTGCTCTGGATCAAATTGAGGTTCAATCAGCGTCCAGTCTGTGTAAATCAGCTTACGAGAGTGGGCTGGAATGTTCATTGGGGTGAGGAATGATGGTTTGCTGATAATGCAGGCAGCGATCGCGCTGGCTACCTTTGTCGTCTTTCCCATTCATGGGTTTTGGTAATCACAAAAGAGAGATGCCATTGATCGCTCCAGGCACTCTACACTCTCTGGTTTAGCAGACCCACCTTTGTTTGAACCACCCCCTTTGACACATTTCCAAGCTAGATCGCCAACACTGAGTAAAGCTTTGATACGTTGTTATACAAATCAACCAATTCAAACGTTTACATAGACATGAATTCAATCATCTCTATGCCATCTTTAAGTTGGTAGAGCTTATTGCATAGCCACTTTGCTTGATCTTAACGAGGCATAGTTCTTCACTTTATCTCCATCAATTGATAGAGTTCGCGATCGCAGTGATTGTGCTAGCGTGAGTGAAAGTTCTTTTATGCCTTCCCTGCAAAATATAAGTCTTTCAAGTCGATTGCGTTAAATCAGATTTAAGGAACTAAAGGTATCTACAGTGAACTCATTTTCAACGCTTCAGGCAGCATTAGCTTGGTGGGTAGAAGTCTCCCTATCTGCTCCCCAGCAAACTTATCACCTTGGTCCGTTCAAGAGTCGAGAAGAGGCAAAACTTTCTAGAGGCGCTCATGTAGAAGTTTTGTATCACCAGGAAAAGAGAGACATTGTTTCGTTGATCAAACAGCGCTAGCCTCGATGAAACAGGATCAAACAGCCTTCTGCTAAAGCGGCTCCAGCTTTAGATGTATTATTTCGCTTCAAGTTTTCGTCAATTATTGCAATAATCTTTAACAGGAGAATGACTATGTTAGATATCGATGAAATGAGCAAAAAAGAGATGCATGATCTCTTGCAAAAAGTAGGGCATGGTCACTTAGGTTGTGCGCTGGAAGGACATCCCTATGTTGTGCCCATGCATTATTATTTCGATGAGCCAGACATCTACATCTTTACCACTGTGGGAATGAAGACCCAGTATATGGACGTAAATCCACAAGTCTGTTTGCAAGTGGAAGAAGTCGATGATCTAAAGCATTGGCGCAGCGTGACGGTAATGGGTCAAGCCGAACACGTCACAGAGCAGCAAGACATCGATCGCGTGATGGAATTTGTCAAAACGCAAAATCCAACGCTTTCACCTGCGATTAATCGAACCTGGATTGATGCCTGGGGACGTGCAGAAGTCATGGCGCTCTACCGTATTCATCCCAGTGAGATGAGTGGACGAACAACGGATGGAGTCAGCAGTCAGTGAGCATTGATCAGATCGCTATAGTAACCGTATCGCTGCAAACTCCTGATCAGGTAGTTTGTTGATCTTCTACGGCACCTCATTTCTGGCTGAACCTCTCTGAAACAGCTACGGAGCCTTCCGTTAATTACCATGAGTCAGGTCTTGCACAAGCCAGATCAACGATAAATAAGCTATTTTAGCGATCGCCTTTCTGTCGGGGCTGGCAGAGATTGTCGGACTTTATATCCTCTCTGCCGAAACCATTAAACGAATTTTTTGTCAGCACGTGCAGTCTTAACCATGCCTCACCCTCAAACCCCAACGAAACCCATTCGTATTTCCTACTTTTCAGATGTTCTCTGTGTTTGGGCATATATTGCTCAGATTCGACTAGATGAGTTGCAAACTACTTTCCAAGACAAGATTGCGATCGAGCCGCACTTTGTCTCCGTTTTCGGCAATCCTCGTGAAAAGTTAGAACAGCGATGGCGAGACAAGGGCGGTTTCAACGGCTATAGCGAGCACGTTCAGGAGGTTGCGAAAAAGTTCAATCATCTGACCGTTCATCCTGACATTTGGACCCACGTAATACCCCCTTCATCCACATCCTGTCATTTGTTTCTCCATGCGATTCAACTATTGGAAAGAAAGGAAATAGTTCAACCATCCGAAAACGTATTTGAAAAGGCAATCTGGGCATTTCGGGAGGCATTTTTTACCAAACTGGCGAATATCTCCGAGCGCACAGTGCAATTTGCCATTGCCGAAGCATTAGGATTACCAATTGCCGCCATTCAGGAACAAATCGATAGCGGTGAGGCATACGCCCAACTTTCCCAGGATTTTGAGTTAGTCAAGGATCTAACGGTGTCCGTCAGTCCTACTCTGATTTTTAATGAAGGACGACAACGGCTCAATGGCAATGTGGGGTATCGGGTGATCGAAGCGAATATCCGCGAGCTGTTGCACAATCCCCCCGATGAACAATCTTGGTGTTAGGAATAGGAGCCAAGTCTTGAATATGCCAACTCGACGACAAGTTATTTTAGCGATCGCTGCACTGGCAGGTGGGACAGCCGCATACACAGCAGAATCGTTTCGTCATGCGGCTAGTCGATATGATGAGGCAGTGCGAAACACTTGGCGACACACCACAGATAAACCAGTGATTGATTTAGCCGTCAATCGTGAACTGGTGCGCTACGCCACCCTCGCTGCATCCAGCCATAATACTCAATGCTGGAAATTCAAGATTGAGGATCAGAGGATCTCAATCTTGCCGGATTGGTCACGACAATGCCCTGCGGTTGATCCTGATAACCACCATATGTTTGTGAGTTTGGGCTGTGCCACCGAGAACCTAATCCAGGCAGCGCCGGCTTTCGGCAAGCATGGAGCAGTCAGTTTTGATAGCGCGATCGCAGACAGTGTGAACGTGATCTTAGAACCATCAACGGCAGTCACATCTCCACTCTTTGATGCCATTCCTCAGCGGCAGTGTACCAGAACCGAGTATGACGGCAGACCAGTTAGCGCCGATGACTTGAAAGCCTTGGAAGCAGCAGGGAGTGGTAAGGGAGTCCATGTGTTGATGCTGACTGAACCAGCAAAGATTGAGCAAGTCCTTGAGTATGTGGTTCAGGGTAATACAGCGCAGATGAGCGATCGCCCCTTTGTTGATGAACTCGAAGCCTGGATTCGCTTTGGCTATGACGAAGTAGTCAGCAAGGGGGATGGGTTGTTTTCAGGTTCTACTGGAAATCCAGTTATTCCCCGCTGGCTGGGCATGAAGTTGTTTAATTTATTCTTCACTCCCAAGAATGAGAATGATAAATATGCCAAACAAATCCGTAGCTCGGCAGGCATTGCGGTGTTTGTATCAGATCGGAATGACAAAGCTCATTGGGTGGAAACCGGGCGATGTTATGAACGTTTCGCCTTGCAAGCAACTGCCCTAGGGATCAAAAATGCTTTCTTGAATCAGCCCGTCGAGGTTGCGTCCTTGCGTCCACAGTTTGCT
>JBBSCL010000300.1:0-4884 GCA_038250345.1 Leptolyngbyales cyanobacterium | reverse complement strand
TCAGCAACTCATTCGTAGTGAACGTCAAAAATTAATTAAGAAGACTAAGTCTCCAGCATTAAAAAGCTGCCCTCAACGCCGTGGAGTTTGTACTAGGGTTTATACCACAACACCCAAGAAGCCCAACTCGGCGCTGCGCAAAGTTGCTAGGGTTCGATTGACCTCTGGCTTTGAGGTAACGGCTTACATTCCAGGCATCGGTCACAACCTGCAAGAGCATTCTGTCGTCATGATTCGGGGTGGACGTGTTAAAGACTTGCCAGGTGTTCGGTATCACATTATTCGCGGCACTTTAGATACCGCAGGCGTTAAGGATCGCAAGCAATCGCGTTCTAAATACGGAGCAAAGCGTCCCAAGGCGAAGTAACTAGTGGCGGTTGATAATCACTATCTTTCTTTTTGCACTTTTGAGATTCAGATATCTCTTGGTCAGACTGAGATAATGTGTTTAAACCCTATATTTCATATTCAGCTTGTTGGCTGATCTCTAGAGTCTGAAGAATTTTCTGGTTTATTTTTTTTGCTAACTGAAGGTTATTTGCTTTATGTCCCGTCGTACGGTTATTCAGAAACGCCCTGTTCCACCTGACTCGGTTTACAATTCCCGTCTTGTCACAATGATGTCAAGGCGAATTATGGAAAGTGGTAAAAAATCTCTAGCTTCACGCATTATTTATGATGCCTTCAAAGCTATCGAACAGCGTACAGGTTCTGATCCGATGGGAGTGTTTGAGCAAGCAGTCAAAAACACCACGCCCTTAGTGGAAGTCAAGGCTCGCCGTGTAGGGGGAGCAACCTACCAAGTGCCAATTGAAGTTCGCTCAGATAGAGGGACTGCGCTTGCCCTTCGTTGGTTGATTCAATTTGCTCGTCAGCGTGCTGGGAAAACTATGGCAAGTAAATTAGCAAATGAGTTGATGGATGCGGCAAATCAAACCGGAAGTGCAATTCGTAAGCGTGAAGAAACCCACCGTATGGCGGAAGCTAACAAGGCTTTTGCTCACTATCGCTACTAGTTAAGTCTCGTTTTTTCTCAAATACTAGCTAAGCCTCGTTTTTCTCAAAAATACTTTAAAGGCAGTAGTGATGACACTGTTGCTACAGAGACCAAGGAGGTAGCTGTGCCCCGTAATGTACCACTTGAACAAGTTAGAAATATTGGCATTGCCGCACATATTGATGCCGGTAAAACAACGACAACAGAGCGGATTTTATTCTACTCTGGCGTGGTTCATAAGATGGGTGAAGTCCACGAGGGAACAGCAGTAACCGATTGGATGGATCAGGAGCGGGAGCGTGGCATTACGATCACCGCTGCTGCAATTACTTCCTCTTGGACTCGGCGTGATCCTCAAAACCCTACCCAAGCTATGTCGGGTGAGCCTGAGTACAAAATCAATATCATTGATACTCCAGGACATGTAGACTTCACAATTGAAGTTGAGCGTTCCATGCGTGTGCTTGATGGAGTGATTACTGTGCTTTGCTCGGTGGGAGGAGTTCAACCCCAAACTGAGACTGTGTGGCGGCAAGCAGATCGCTATAATGTTCCTCGGATTATATTCATCAATAAGATGGATCGAACCGGAGCGAATTTTTTCAAAGTGAATGAACAGGTTCGCGATCGCTTACGTGCTAATGCCGTTCCTATACAGATCCCAATTGGTAGTGAAGATGCTCTTAGGGGAATTGTTGATCTGGTGCGGATGAGAGCATATCTCTTCAACAATGACTTAGGAACTGACATTGAAGAAGCTGAAATTCCACCCGATGTTATTGAGATTGCTCAAGAGTATCGTCTCAAGTTAATTGAATCCGTTGCTGAAACAAACGACACGCTAACTGAAAAGTACTTAGAAGGTCAGGAGCTAACTCAAGAAGAGATCAAGTTGGCTCTCCGAAAAAGCACGCTTAGTGGTGCAATTATTCCCGTAGTGTGTGGTTCTGCCTTCAAAAATAAGGGTATTCAACTTTTGCTGGATGCAGTCATAGATTATTTACCCGCTCCTGCCGATGTTCCACCCGTTCAAGGACTTACTTTGAAGGGTGAATCGGTTACACGCACAGCCGATGATGACCAGCCGTTAGCGGCATTGGCATTTAAAATCATGGCAGATCCTTACGGTCGCCTTACTTTTGTTCGTGTGTATTCGGGTGTTTTGCAGAAGGGTAGTTACGTACTAAACGCAGCTAAGGATAAGAAAGAAAGAATTTCTCGCCTGATCGTCTTAAAGGCAGACGATCGCATTGAGGTTGATGAGCTTCGTGCAGGTGATTTAGGTGCTGCTCTTGGACTCAAAGATACTTTTACGGGTGATACTCTTTGTGATGAGGACTCGCCTGTCATTTTAGAATCTTTGTTCATTCCAGAGCCTGTTATTTCAGTGGCAGTTGAGCCAAAGACGAAGCAAGACATGGAGAAGCTATCTAAGGCGCTTCAGTCTCTTTCTGAAGAAGATCCAACCTTCCGCGTCAGGATTGATCAGGAGACTAATCAGACTGTGATTGCTGGCATGGGTGAGCTACATTTGGATATCTTAGTAGATCGGATGAAGCGAGAATTTAAGGTGGAGGCAAACGTGGGTGCGCCTCAAGTTGCCTATAGAGAAACTGTTCGTAAAGCGGTTCGCGCTGAAGGGAAATTTATCCGTCAGAGTGGTGGCAAAGGACAGTACGGGCATGTAGTAATTCAGCTAGAACCTGGAGAAGAAGGAACTGGCTTCGAGTTTGTCTCTAAAATTGTAGGTGGAACGGTTCCAAAAGAATACGTTTCGCCGGCTGAACAGGGCATGCGAGAAGCTTGCGAATCTGGCATCTTAGCGGGTTACCCAGTCATTGATCTTAAAGCTACTTTAGTCGATGGTTCCTATCACGATGTTGACTCTTCTGAAATGGCTTTCAAAATTGCTGGCTCTATGGCAATTAAGGAAGCCGTAATGAAGGCGACACCTGTTATCCTGGAACCCATGATGAAAGTTGAGGTAGAAGTTCCTGACGATTTCGTCGGGAATGTTATCGGAGATTTGAACTCACGTCGAGGGCAAATTGAAGGTCAAGATAATGTGCAAGGAATTGCAAAAGTAACTGCAAAGGTTCCATTGGCTAACATGTTTGGATATGCTACAGATATCCGGACAAAAACTCAGGGGCGAGGGATATTCTCGATGGAATTTAGTAACTACGAGGAAGTGCCCCGCAATGAAGCTGAAGCGATCATTGCGAAAAGCAAAGGGAACGCATAATCAGGAAAAGGAACGCATAATCAATGGCACGCGCAAAGTTTGAACGGAATAAACCCCACGTAAATATCGGTACGATTGGTCACGTTGACCATGGTAAAACTACATTAACGGCTGCAATTACGATGACTTTGTCTGCTTTAGGGCAGGCGCAGGCAAGGAAATACGACGAAATTGATGCGGCTCCTGAAGAAAAGGCGCGCGGCATCACTATAAACACCGCTCACGTTGAGTATGAGACTGCAAGTCGGCATTACGCTCATGTTGACTGTCCTGGACACGCTGACTACGTGAAAAATATGATCACGGGAGCAGCCCAGATGGATGGCGGTATTCTCGTTGTTTCTGCGGCTGATGGTCCTATGCCTCAGACTCGTGAACATATTCTGCTAGCTCGTCAAGTTGGTGTTCCTTGGCTAGTAGTTTTTCTGAATAAGAAAGACATGGTGGATGACGAGGAACTTTTAGAGCTTGTTGAACTCGAAGTTCGTGAGCTGCTGGATTCTTATGACTTCCCTGGCGATGATATTCCGATTACAGCGGGATCAGCGCTGCAAGCCTTGGAAAAGATGACCGCAGCTCCCACGACCAAACGGGGCGAAGACGAGTGGGTTGATAAAATCTACGATTTGATGGATACAGTAGATGCATACATTCCTACTCCTGAACGTGATATTGACAAGCCTTTCTTAATGGCTGTCGAGGACGTTTTCTCGATTACGGGTCGGGGTACGGTTGCCACGGGTCGGATTGAGCGTGGCTCTGTTAAAGTGAACGACAAGGTTGAGCTAGTTGGCATTAGAGATACCCGTGAGTTCGTTGTGACGGGGATTGAGATGTTCAAAAAGAGCCTTGAAGAAGGCATGGCAGGAGATAACGCTGGGATTCTACTTCGAGGAGTGGAAAAGAAAGACATTGAGCGGGGTATGGTGATTGCAAAGCCGAAATCCATTAAACCGCACACTCAATTTGAGTCTGAAGTCTACATCTTGAAGAAAGAAGAAGGTGGTCGTCATACGCCTTTCTTCCCTGGTTACAAGCCTCAGTTTTATGTGCGAACAACTGATGTGACTGGCACAATCAGCGCATTCACGACTGATGAAGGGACTGAGGCGGAAATGGTCATGCCCGGAGATCGCATCAAGATGACGGTTGATCTGATTAACCCGATCGCAATTGAGCAGGGTATGCGCTTTGCTATTCGTGAGGGCGGTCGTACCGTTGGCGCTGGTGTCGTTGCGAAGATTCTAAAATAGCAACGGTTTCCTGCATTAAAGCTATTGGCGATCCCAAAAAGATTGTCAATAGCTTTAACTGCCACTTCTGACTTGTTCTCTAAAGCTTTCTCTTTTTTAAAAGGTGACTCAAGCCCTTTTTGCGGCTGATGAGTTTTGATTCAGTACCTAGAAAATTCAAATTGGTGAACTTAGATGGCAACTATTCAGCAGCAAAAGATTCGTATTCGTCTTAAAGCGTTTGACCGTCGGCTTTTAGACACATCCTGTGAAAAAATCGTTGATACAGCGAATCGTACAAACGCTACAGCAATTGGTCCGATTCCTCTCCCTACTAGGCGGCGGATTTATTGTGTATTGCGATCGCCTCACGTAGATAAAGATTCGCGTGAGCATTTTGAAACACGTAC
>JBBSCL010000299.1:0-4887 GCA_038250345.1 Leptolyngbyales cyanobacterium | reverse complement strand
TGTTGGGTGTCAATCACCAATCCCGGACACTGCTGCTGCCAAGCGATCGCAGCTTGATCCGTCACCCCCGGCTGTCCCCCATAGAAAAATACCGTGCCCAAATCCTGCGACCTGCCAAAGGCTTGCAGCATTCCTTCCGCAAGTTCAATACCGGGGCGGCGCTCTACCTGCTTGCCATATAGCTTCAGATACAGCACGATGCCAGACCCATCGGGAATCACCAGTTCTGCCTGCTGAATAATCTCCGCAAGCTGCGGATTTTGTCCAGCCTGCATCGTCATTTCTGCATTCAGCGTCACTACATGGCAACCGCGCTGTTGGGCTGCTTGAGACACCAGCCAGCCTAAATAGTCATGGGTCAGATGAACAGGCACACCCAAAACGGAAAACGGCTGTAATTCTTGGGGGAAGACTGATTGAGGCACTATTTTTTCACCATCGCGATCGCGTTTATGCATTCAAAATATCTTTAAGCACCACGACAGACAACCCTGGAACTATTCGCAACCCACCATCGTTGGTCAAGAAAAGATTACAACCAGTGCTGAGTGCAGTGGCAGCATGGATGGCATCAGGTGTTTTGAGAGTTGTTTGAGCGCGGAGGGTTGCTGCTCTTCTGAGAATAGTTTGGTTCACAGAAACCAGGCTAATTTCTGGAGAAAATAGCATTGCTTCATAGCGTCGAATCAGGTCATTGTTTGACTGACGAATAGGCATAACTAGAGTCTCTAGCAGGGTAATTTCGCTGGTGATAATTTGAATAGCTCCGGCTTGTAGCTGTTGCCACATAGGATCTAAGAGTGGAGAATAACCAGGAAACTTCTCAATACTGTAGATCACAACGACGGTATCGATGTAGACCAAGCTTGATTCTGGTAGATTTAGTCGTCCCATGAAGCTCTCTCTTGCTGTAAATATTGGTCAACCTCTTCAGGTGTTTGAAAGAGTTGTTGACCGGGGGCTTCATTGAGGATATCGATGATGGATTGTTTGGATAACTGAGTGGCTAGATTGGGTAGGAGACGCGATCGCACGAGGTTTTGCTCAGCGGGTGAGAGTGCATGAATGGCTTGGATCAGCGATTCGACCAGTTGGAAGTTAATAGTTGTACTGTTCATATTTCTTCTTGATATATTTTTAATTTTTAGTGCTTAACGCTCTCCCACCCTAATGCTTTCAATGTTAATTTCTCGGCTTCAAAGCCCTTGGCTTCTGGGAATGTTGCTGTTGAGTGGGTGGGCGCGATCGCTGCAAATCAACCCTACTTAACCATTACAGCGGTTTTGGCACCATGCCCAAGCGTTGCAGCAATGCTTCATCCTGAGAGCCTGCGGGATTGGGTGTAGTCAGCAGTTTAGGTCCTGTAAAGATAGAGTTGGCTCCTGCCAAAAAGCACAGAGCTTGCAGTTCGTCGCTCATGGTCAGCCGTCCGGCAGAGAGGCGCACCATTGCAGTTGGGAACAGAATGCGAGTGGTGGCAATCATTCGCACGAGGTCGATCGGGTCAAGCGGCGGTACGTCCTGTAAAGGAGTTCCGGGGACGGGCACGAGGCAATTGATCGGGATGGATTCGGGCGCTGGAGAGAGATTGGCAAGAGATTCCAGCAGATCCAGGCGATCGCCCACTGATTCACCCATGCCGACAATGCCGCCACAGCAAACCGAAATTCCGGCTTCGCTGACGGCACGGATGGTTTCCAAGCGATCGCGATAGGTGCGAGTGGTGATGATTTGCTCGTAGTAGCTGGGCGAGGTATCCAAATTGTGGTTATAGGCAGTTAATCCGGCTGCTTTTAACTGCTGCGCCTGATGGGGTTTCAGCATTCCTAAGGTGCAGCAAACTTCCAGATCTAGCGCTGCCACCTGTCGCACCATTTCCAAGACGCGCTCAAACTGGGCACCATCTTTCACTTCGCGCCATGCGGCTCCCATACAAAATCGGGTGGAACCGCTGGCTTTAGCGATCGCGGCTTCTGATAGTACCGCTGCCACATCCATCAATGGCTCCGGCTGGAGATCCGTTGAATTATGAACACTTTGAGAACAGTAGCCGCAGTCTTCCGGGCAGGCTCCGGTTTTAATGCTGCATAAGGTACATAACTGCACCGCATGGGGATCATGGTGTTGTCGATGAGTAGTCTGTGCCGCAAACAGCAGATCGGGCAACGGTTGATGATAGACCTGAGCAATATGGTCTTTGGTGCTGAGGGATGAGACGGGACTCGACGAAACGGTATGCATGGGAAACAATCGCTTGATTTCTAGAAGCTCAGATTACAGCGTTTCTTGGATCTCTGGATAGATAAACTTATATCCAGCATCCCGCAGCTTTTGGTTTGACACGCGGGCGTTGTAAGACCGGGTGCTGGATTGTGAACCATCCCAGGTTGCCAGCGGTAAGTGGTGCGCGGTGAAAACGCGATCGAGCAATTCCTGCGTGGTGAGGGGAACGGTGCCGACCAGATTGTAAATGCCACTCAAGGTGCGCTGTTGGGCAAAGGCGATCGCGCCCACAATGTCGTCAATGTGAATCCAGTTGGTCGCTTCGTTGCCGATTCCAGCGCGAACGGTGCCTGCCGATCCCTGAAAGATTTTTATTAGTTCACGTCCAGCGCCATAAATGCCGCCGAGCCGCAAAATGCAGACTTTCAGCGAGTCATGAGCCGCGCTCAGCAAAATCTGCTCGGTCTCTGCCAAAATTTCAGCTTTGGGGTTGATCGGCATGACGGGCGTGGTTTCATCGACCCACTCCCCACCGCGATCGCCATAGACTGCATAGCTACCGGTATAAATTACCTGCTGCACCGAAGACGATTTCAACGCGGCAGCAACCGTTTTTGCTGTGTTCAAGTAGGTTTCTTCGTAGGCGTTGGCATTGGGCGCACCCACGGATACCAGCAGCACTTGCTGATTTTGTAACAGCGATCGCACGGCGGCGTGATCATTTCCTTTCACGACTACGGCATGATCTGCCAAGGGTCGCAATTCTGCCAGCCGCTCTACGGTTGTCGTGGTAGCAGTTACAGTCATCGTTTGTCGCCAGCGAGGAGCCAGCGATCGCCCGACATAGCCACAGCCCAGAATCACGGCATTCGTCAAAACATTTATCCTCCAACCGATTTACTATCCCGCGCCAGCATCTTTGCCGACACCACTCCACCCAAAAAGCCGAACAGGTGTCCTTCCCAAGAAATGCCGTATTGCAAAGGAAGCAATCCCCAAAGCAGACTGCCGTAAAGCACCAGCACAAACAGGGACATGGCAATGGAAAGCGGCTTGCGTTCAAAATAGCCCCGCGACAGTAAGTAGCCCAAATAGCCGAAAATTACGCCGCTTGCCCCAATGTGAATGCCGGGAGAGCCAAACAACCAAGTGCCCAGCCCACCCACCACGGCAGAAATAACGCTGACTACGAAAAAGTCGCTAATTTTGCCCAGCATAATCAACCAGCCCAAGGTGATAAAGGGAATGGTGTTGCCAATTAAGTGTGCCAAGTTTGCGTGTAAAAAGGGTGCAAATAAGATGCCTCGCAGCCCAATCAAATTTCGCGGAATAATGCCAAACTGGTTCAAGCCGCACTGCGCCAAGCCACCACGCAAATCCGTTCGGCATTGATTAAATCCGCCCAGAGAACCGCCGCCCTGCAATACAAACAGGTCAAATAATTCCAATCCCCACGCCAACAGCACCAATCCGCCCAAAATCACCACTTGGGTTTTTATTTCTTTAAGAACGCCTTGTTTGTCTCCGTCCCGTGTCATGGGTTTTCCTTTATCGTGAAGTCGGCTGGATGAATTCCCCTAATTGAGTTGTAGCGTTAAATCCAAGTCATTGACTACCTGATTCATTCAACAAATAGGTTTTGACAAATTGCACCGTGGAGTAGAACTGAAAATCGGCATTGGATTTCTTGGCGAATCCGTGTCCTTCATCCTTTGCCATTAGATACCAAACGGGGGTGCTGCTTTTCCGGACGGTTGCGACCATTTGTTCGGCTTCGTTAAGCGGAACGCGGGGGTCATTCTTGCCGTGAATCACAAACAAAGGCTTTTTGATCTTTTCAGCGTTGTTAAGCGGCGATATCTTTAGTAAGAATTCTCGCATTTTAGGATCGCGTTCGTCACCATATTCCACGCGGCGCAAATCGCGGCGGTAGCTTTCGGTGCGTTCTAGAAAAGAGACAAAGTTGGAGATGCCCACAATGTCGATCGCCCCTTGGATGCGATCGCTGTAGGTTGTCGCCACCGCCAGCGACATGTAGCCGCCATAGCTGCCGCCCGTGACCATCACCCGACTAGCATCTAAATCAGGCTGCGTCGCAATCCAATCCAGCAGTGCCCCGATATCCTTTACGGAATCTTCTCGGAGAAAGCCATTATCCAGCTTCAGGAATGACTTTCCATAGCCCGTGGAGCCGCGCACATTAGGGAATAGGATCGCCGCGCCCAGTTCATTCAAATAATAGTTCTGCCGTCCCAAAAACACTGGACGGAACTGGGCTTCCGGTCCGCCGTGAATATCAATGATGACGGGGCGCTTGCCCGTAAATTTTTGAGCAGGACGATAGAGAAAGCCAGAGATGGTTTTGTCGTCAAAACTTTTCCAGCGAACCAGGTCAGCTTCTGAAAAAGTGCGAGTGTTGATGCCGCCCGTTTCACTCTCCGTCCAGCGTTCTTGCTTGTTTGTGGTGACATCAATGGAATAAATATCGGCAGTAGACCGAGCCGATACAAAGGTAAAGCCGAGATCGCGGTTGTTGCGATGCCACTTCAAGCCGAAGATGAGTCCGTTTGGCAACTTTGGTAGGGCAAGCTCTCGTCGGGTTTTGGTATCTAGCAGGTGCAACACGCTGACTCCATCTTCGTTGGTGACAAAGGCGATCCGCTT
>JBBSCL010000298.1:0-4887 GCA_038250345.1 Leptolyngbyales cyanobacterium | reverse complement strand
TTTGGGAATTTCCTGGACAGTTAGACTATGCCCCGCCGTAATGATCTCCACAAAATTCTGCTGATTGGCTCCGGTCCGATTGTGATTGGGCAAGCCTGCGAGTTTGACTACTCTGGCACTCAAGCCTGCAAAGCGCTGCGTGATGAAGGCTATGAAGTGGTGTTGGTCAACTCCAACCCGGCGACAATCATGACCGACCCAGACACGGCAGACCGCACCTACATTGAGCCATTGACCCCAGAAATTGTTGAGAAGATCATTGAAAAAGAGCGCCCCGACGCACTGTTGCCAACAATGGGCGGACAGACGGCACTAAACCTGGCAGTGGCTCTGGCGAAAAGTGGCGTGTTGGAAAAGTACAACGTGGAGTTGATTGGGGCAAAACTACCCGCGATCGAGATGGCGGAAGACCGTAAGCTGTTTAAAGAGGCAATGGCGCGGATCGATGTGCCCGTGTGTCCATCGGGGTTGGCAACAACGCTAGAAGAGTCGCGGGAAGTGGGTCGCCAAATTGGCAGCTATCCGCTGATCATTCGTCCGGCTTTTACGATGGGCGGCACGGGCGGCGGCATTGCCTACAACCAGGAAGAATTTGAGGAGATTGCCACATCGGGGATTGATGCCAGCCCGGTATCCCAAATTTTGATTGAGCAGTCTTTGTTGGGCTGGAAGGAATATGAGCTAGAAGTGATGCGGGATCTGGCAGATAACGTGGTGATTATTTGCTCGATCGAAAACTTAGACCCGATGGGGATTCATACAGGCGACTCGATTACGGTTGCTCCTGCCCAAACGCTGACCGATAAGGAATATCAGCGGTTGCGGGATGCGTCCATCAAAATCATTCGTGAGATTGGCGTGGAAACGGGCGGTTCCAACATTCAGTTTGCCGTCAATCCCGATACGGGCGATTTTATTGTGATTGAGATGAACCCGCGTGTGTCTCGCAGTTCGGCGCTGGCATCAAAGGCAACGGGCTTTCCGATCGCCAAAATTGCGGCAAAACTAGCGGTAGGCTACTCGCTGGATGAAATTCCTAACGACATCACAAAGAAAACGCCCGCTAGCTTTGAACCTTCAATCGATTATGTCGTCACCAAAATTCCTCGGTTTGCCTTTGAGAAATTTCCCGATGCCACGCCGACTTTAACCACACAAATGAAATCGGTGGGTGAAGCAATGGCGATCGGGCGCACGTTTCAAGAGTCGTTTCAAAAGGCGCTGCGATCGCTGGAGACGGGTCGGGCGGGGTGGGGCTGCGACAAGCAGGAGAAGTTGCCCAGTTTGGAACATATTCGAGCCGGACTCCGAACCCCTCATCCAGACCGGATCTTTACCGTGCGCCACGCCTTTTTGATGGGCATGACGGCGGAAGAAATCTATGATCTCAGCGCGATCGATCCTTGGTTTTTGGATAAATTGCAGGCGTTGTTAGATACCGAAAAATTTCTCAAGCGTACCGCGCTTAAAAGCCTGACTAAAGAGCAAATGCTAGATGTCAAACGGCAGGGCTTTAGCGATCGCCAGATTGCCTTTGCCACCAAAACCACCGAAGACGAGGTACGCGCCTACCGCAAGAGCTTGAGCGTGATTCCCGTTTACAAAACCGTGGATACCTGTGCCGCTGAGTTTGAGGCACTGACTCCTTACTATTACTCCACCTACGAAGAAGAAAACGAAATCCTGCCATCGACCCGGCGTAAAGTGATCATTCTAGGCGGCGGTCCCAATCGGATTGGGCAGGGCATCGAGTTTGATTACTGCTGCTGTCATGCCTCTTTTTCCTTACAGGAAGACGGCTTTGAAACCATCATGGTCAACTCTAATCCTGAAACCGTTTCTACCGATTACGACACCAGCGATCGCCTTTACTTTGAGCCACTCACCAAGGAAGATGTCCTGAACATCATCGAAGCCGAAAATCCTGAAGGCATCATTATTCAGTTCGGTGGACAAACGCCTCTGAAATTAGCATTGCCGCTGCAAAAATATTTAGAAGGGATCGCGGGTGATTCTCCTAAAACCACGATTTGGGGCACTTCACCGGACTCGATCGACGTGGCTGAAGACCGAGAACGCTTTGAAAAAATTCTGCGTCAGCTTGATATTCGCCAGCCGAACAATGGGCTTGCTCGCAGCACGGAAGAAGCACTGGCGGTGGCTCACCGAATCGGCTATCCCGTGGTGGTGCGCCCTAGCTATGTGTTAGGCGGTCGGGCAATGGAAATCGTTTACTCTGATGCGGAACTGAAGCACTACATGACTTATGCCGTGCAGGTGGAGCCGGATCATCCGATTTTGATCGACCAATATCTAGAAAACGCGATCGAGGTGGATGTGGACGCGATCGCCGACGCGACTGGAAACGTAGTCATCGGCGGCATCATGGAACACATTGAGCAAGCAGGCATTCACTCCGGCGACTCTGCCTGTTCGTTGCCCTCCGTTTCCCTTAGCCCTGCGGTGCTGGATCAAATTCGCACTTGGACAATTGCCCTGGCAAAAGCGCTGAAGGTGATTGGGCTAATGAACATTCAATTTGCTTGTCAAGGCGAAACGGTTTTCATCCTAGAGGCAAATCCCCGCGCTTCGCGAACCGTGCCCTTTGTCTCAAAAGCGACTGGGATTCCACTTGCAAAGATGGCAGCCCGCGTCATGTCTGGCAAAACCTTAGCCGAATTAAACTATACGCAAGAAGTCATCCCTCGCCACATTTCAGTCAAGGAAGCCGTATTGCCCTTTGAAAAATTCTCTGGCACTGACCCAATTTTAGGACCAGAGATGCGCTCAACGGGTGAAGTAATGGGCATTGATGCTGATTTTGGCACTGCTTATGCCAAGGCAGAACTGGCGGCGGGTCAGCGACTACCGCTGAAGGGAACAGTGCTTGTATCCATGGGCGATCGCGATAAAAACTCAGTCGTTCCCATTGTGAAAGATCTGATCGGTTTAGGGTTTCATATCGTTGCTACTGAAGGCACTCGGCGGGTACTCATCAATCATGGATTAGCCGTTGACCTTGTTTTCAAGCTTCACGAAGGGCGACCTAACATTGTGGATTGGATTAAAAATAGTCAAATCCAACTCATTATGAATATTCCTACCGGAGAAGAAGCCAGAGCCGATGGTCGGACGATTCGCCGCACTGCGCTCACCTATAAAATTCCGATTGTCACCACCATGGCAGGAGCAAAAGCAACTACTGCCGCGATTCAATCATTGCAATCTCAGACTCTTTCCGTAAAAGCGCTGCAAGAGTATCTTTGCTAAAGGATGATATTTATGCTATGCTAGGCTTCTTCCTTTAATTGAAATTCATTGGATTAGTGTTTCTCTGTCAAGCAATTTTCAATAGAAATCTGTTCAAAGGAAGAAGCAAAAAGCAAAAGCATTTTGTCTGCCGATTATCGAACTATCTCTAAAAATAAAAATATTTTTAGAGATAAAAACGCCAACGTCGTTGGGGCAGGTTTAGCCAAAAAATTTAAAGTCATACCAGCAAATCAACTATAAAATCCGCCCTGATAGTCACTTTGTTCCCTATAAGCTGCTTAGGCTCACTTTCAACGGCACTAGATATTCCTTAAATCGACTATTAAAAGAAGTTAAACTTTTCTGAGAGTAGAACAACTTTTGTAAAGGAACAATGTGCGATCGCTTTGTGTAATCTGAAACACATGAACTTAAAGCAAGTATCTTTTGTTTCCCAGGATGCATTTATAAGAGAGGATTGCGGGTAATCTTTCTATATAAACGCTCAACCCAACTCTTCTAAAGTTTTTTATTTAAAATCAGAAAGTATCTCTCATTTGGTAGAGGAATGCACTCAGAAAAGATACAATAGTTAATATACTAATCAAAAAGCTTTTTAAACCTTATGGAAACTTTATCTGCCCTGTCCTTCAATGTTGCTTTAGGACTTGCTGCGACCGCAATAACACTTGTGTCTTTACGTCGTTCGACAGTTCACCAGCCTGCCGCGATCGCGATTCCCATTCGATCCAACGAAAAATAAATCCCATAGAAAGTTTTCGCTTTGCCAAACCATCATTTATTGAGTTGGTTGCCGTCTAGCACCTGTTTCTTCCGTCGGAGTTTATCGCTCCTAAATTCAGTCTCTATTTACTCTTCTCATCTTCAGGTAGCGTTATGAAAACCGCTCAGACCTCATCCGACTTGGTTCGCACCTACTTACGAGAGATTGGTCGTGTTCCATTGCTGACGCATGAACAGGAAGTTGTATTGGGCAAGCAAGTGCAACGCCTATCAGCGCTTCACATCGTCAAAGAAACTCTAGCTGCCCGTTTAGAATATGCGCCGACCCTTGTGGAGTGGGCGCAAGAAGTGGACATGCTTGAGGCAGACCTTAAACAGGCGATCGCAGAAGGCGAAGCTGCCAAACGCAAAATGGTAGAAGCCAATCTGCGACTCGTGGTTTCAGTTGCTAAGAAATACACTAAGCGTAATGTGGATTTGCTGGATCTGATCCAGGAGGGCACGATTGGGATGCAGCGTGGAGTTGAAAAGTTCGATCCGACCAAGGGCTATCGGTTTTCGACCTATGCTTATTGGTGGATTCGGCAGGCAATTACACGGGCGATCGCCGAAAAGGGGCGCACCATTCGCTTACCCATTCACATCACTGAAAAACTGAATAAGATCAAAAAAGCTCAGCGCCAGTTATCTCAACAGCTAGGGAGAGCGGCAACTGCCACAGAACTAGCCACTGAGTTAGAGCTAACTCCCAAGCAGGTACGCGATTATCTAGAGCAAGCTAGGGTTCCTTTGTCGCTAGATTTGCGCGTAGGCGACAACCAAGATACTGAATTGGGCGAATTACTAGAAGACACCGGTGCATCTCCTGAAGAGTTTACGCTTCAGGCTTCT
>JBBSCL010000297.1:0-4888 GCA_038250345.1 Leptolyngbyales cyanobacterium | reverse complement strand
CTAACACCACACAGCCCGACTGCTCCATCTTGTACCAGCCCTGCGCCGTGGGCACAAAACCAAACCCTTCTGCCCCAATCACTGCTCCCGGTTGGATCACACAGTCGGTTCCCAATCGGGTACGTTCGTGGATGGTGCAGTTGGCGTGAAGAATCACGCGATCGCCAATTTGAGCATCGGGATAAATCACTACATTGGGATGAATGCACGCCTGATTGCCAACGGTCACATTTGCCTGAATCACCACATGGGCACCGATCGCCACTTCTGCCCCAATCTTTGCCGTTGGGTGAATTACGGCAGTGGGATGAATCTCTGGCTCTGGCTGAAAGGGTTGATAGAAAACCGCGATCGCTTGAGCAAACATCAGCCGAGGTTCTGCGGTTTCGATCCAGGCAATGCTTTGTTTAGTGGCGGCAACTTGCAATGCCTGACTGCGGGGCAAAATCAGGGCGATCGCGCCAGTGGTTTCAATTTGGGCGGCAAACTTCGCTCCATCGATGTAGCTGAGTTGCCCTGCCGTCGCTTCGTCTATCGCTGCCACTCCAGCAATCTCTGGATCGGGGGCACTATTTAAACCAAGACTGGTGCGATCGATCGACACGCCTAACCGTTGAACCACTTCGCTAAATTTCATCGATTTCCAAGCCTGCAAATGCCTCATTATCCTAGCCTTCATCAGGATTCACAATCAAAATTTCGGTGGGATTCAGGGCAAGCTCAACGCGATCGCCATAGCCAATCCCGGCGATCGGCGGTGCCAAAATTTCTAAAATGTCCGCATTTTGAAAGTGGCGCTGCTTCGTTTCAGGATGCGGATAATAGACAAAACCCTGATACTGAAGGGACTGGAACACAAGGTGGCAGGGCGAAAAAGAAAAAGTTTCTGGGGGATGATTCGCCGTCCAATCAACCTCGCGAAAGGTGTAGATTGGCTGCTGCATCACAAAGATAGCGGGATCAATAGAAATATTCAGCGTACCTTTGAAGAGAGCAGATAGATCCAATCCCAACTCCTGAAAGTAAGGTATCTGCATGGCAATGCTGCCTATAGGATAAGGACTGTCATTTGCCCAACCCGAAGCGACTTGATGACCTTGCCGCACCACTCCAGCCACGACTTGCCAGTTATTAATCATAGGAACTTGGAAGTTTACATCAGTCCTCACACCCATTACGCCAGTCTTGATCCCTCACAGCAAACGGCAAGAGGATTTTGCACTCAAAACTCAAAACTCAAAACTCAAAACTTTTTAACCCTACCGCCTACGAAATTCCACCACGTCTTGCTTCACGGTGACATCGTAATCACTAAAAAAATCATGCCCCAATAAGCCAACATCCAAGGAAGCGTTGGCGATCGCCACAATCACATCTTTGACGACTGCATTACCCACGGCGATCGAATCAACATAGGTCAACGGCACTTCCACCCCCGTTTGGCTGGCAGTATTCACCTTCGTTTTGCCAATAATCCGGGCACCCAACGCCTGCGCCATTGCCTGAGTAATTACCGTGCCGCTAGCTCCCGTATCCACAATCATTTCAAAGGTTTGATTGCCGTTAAAGGTCACTTCAATTACTGGAGTGCCGCCTGCTCGCCGTTTAATCGGGGCACGGAACACTTTGCCTGAAGTCGCTCCGCTGGTTGCGATCGCGCTTGACACCTTCAGCGACCCAGAATCGACAGATGCCAATCCTGAAGTCGTGGTGGAATCACCATCGCGCTTTGCTTGCGCCAGTTTCTTTTGAGCCGTGGAAAATTCTCGCTCAAACTCCTTCAGCTTGGGTTTTACCATTGGTTGAGCGGGCGCAGCGGCGGGCAAAGATTTGAGCAGGGAGATCGCCTGCTGCCAGCGGCTTGATACTAGTGTCCAATCGTCTTCCGTCAGGGCAGTTTGGCTAATATTTTTTGCACTGTTTGCTTTTTCCAGCGCCAGTTTATAAGTCGCTTGTAGTGCTGCCGGATCGGGCGAAATTGCGATCGGCGATGACGATGATGACGGCGACGAAACAGGGGCGATCGGCTGACTCATTTGATTGCTGCGGCATCCAGCGACTCCTGCCATCACAATAGCCAAAGTCAATAGCACTGTCTGAAATTGAGAACGGTTGAACATGAAGTACTGGCTAAACAAAGGAAAATGAAAGAAGTCACAATTCAGCTAACAAATCCAGTTTAACCCTTGGACTCTCTGGCATCGATCAATTCGGTTTAGCGATCGCTGAAACCACTGCCTACTTGCCAAACAGCCATTCTCTCCGTAGAATAGGGTACTTAATTTTAGTTTCGGAAGCGAATCTCTCATGGCTACTGGCTACCTCTCTGTGAAGGAAACCTCCGAAGTCCTTGGTTACTCTGAGCAATATGTCCGTAAGTTGCTTCGGAGCGGCGATCTTAACGGAGAAATGATTGGGAACCGATGGGTGATTGCTTCGGAAGCTGCTAGCGAGTACAGATGTAAAGAGGATGCTGAGCCGGCTGTGACCGATCATGCCAGAAGATCCGCTAGTAAACCCACGCTCAAAGCTTTAAGCTTTTTTTCGGGTTGCATGGGGCTTGATTTGGGGCTTGAGAAAGAAAACATTGAGGTGCTTCTCGCGTGTGAAGTGGATGCCGCAGCCCGGAAGACAATCGAGACCAATAGACCCGATATTGCTCTCATTGGTGACATTAGAGACTACTCTGCGGCTGCCATCAGAGAACAAGCCGGGTTAAGTTCTCAAGACGATATTGATGTGATTGTCGGTGGTCCACCCTGCCAAGCCTTTAGTAGTGCTGGAAAACGTCAAGGATTTCAGGATGAGCGCGGCAATGTATTTCTAACGTTCATCGATTTGATTAGTGAACTCAGACCCAAATTTGCGGTGATCGAGAATGTTCGAGGGTTATTGTCTGCGCCCCTAAAGCATCGACCTCATGAAATGAGAGGAAGTACCGATCTGCCACTGGCTCAAGAGGAGCAAAGGGGCGGTGCGCTTCTCTACGTTATTCATAGGCTAAAAGAAGCAGGCTACAGTGTTTCCTTCAATCTATATAATGCCGCCAATTTTGGTTCCCCTCAGCAACGCGAGAGAGTTGTGATTGCTTGTAGTCGTGATGGAGAACGACTTCCTTATCTCACGCCTACGCACTCGCAGAAAGGTTTATATGAGCTACCGAAGTGGCGATCGCTGAGAGACGCATTGGAAGGACTGCCAAAAGATGGGCATTGTTTCGTTAAGTTTCCAGAAAAGCGTCTGCAATATTACCGAATCCTGAAGCCTGGACAATATTGGCGTGACTTACCAGTGGAGTTGCATCAAGCCGCATTAGGTGCGTCTTATCATGCAGGCGGTGGAAAAACTGGCTTCTACCGGAGGTTAGCCTGGGATAAACCATCTCCAACCCTTGTGACTCACCCAGCGATGCCTGCAACAGATTTGGCACATCCAGAAGAAGACAGACCGCTTAGTATTCAAGAATATAAACGGATACAGGAATTTCCGGATGATTGGATGATTGAGGGCAGCCTACTAGACCAATATCGCCAAGTCGGTAATGCAGTGCCCTGTTCTCTCGGTCGAGCGATCGGCAGGATGTTGGTCAACCGCTTAAGCGGCGTACAGCCAAGAGTTTTTAAGGATTTTCCTTATTCCCGCTATCTAAAGACTGACGATATTAGTTGGGAATTAGAGGTCTTAGAACATTCTCATTCCAGTTCCGTGAAACAACTCTGTTTATCTTTGACGTGAAACAAGTTCTTTAATCCCTTCAAATAGGTGGTTCTTGCTGAAGTTTTACATAAGCAGATTGAATTTTGAGTATCATTTGCTTTACGTGAAACTTCAATAACTCATAGTCCAGTCCAGCCATAGACCAAAATTCAGCCCCACAAACGCGCTGTATATTCGGACTTGAAAATGTCCACTCACCTAAACAAAAAGCGGCTGCAAAAAGCGAGTGCGTATGAAGTCCCAACTCACTTCTTGATCTAGGTGCTTGACTTCCTGTGAGAGTACCGCGTGTTGTCTTAAGCTGACTGAATACGGGAACTTGTGTCTGTTGACACCAGATAACGATGTCGATACCTGTGATTTTGAGTCCAAAGTCCTGCTCAGGACTGACAGCAGAGGGGCTTATTCGCACGATTTTTTCCCAAAGTTCCCCCATTCGTGTACTTAATTGTCTAGAAATAGAATTACTTTCAATAAATACTGCTGCACCACACATTTCGTAGAGATTGCCTGGATTCAATTCCATTTCTTCTGGAGATCTGACTAATGTTGGCATGGTGGCAATAAAGCGATCTGCAAACTGTTCACACTCAGCGGCGATCGCAGCAGATTGGCGATCGCTCTCCAAAACAGAGCCTTGAGCAATGTCTACTTGAATCTGATGCTGGATAAAGCCAGATAAGGCTGGTGTGAGTACGGCTGCAATCTGATAGGCATGATGTAAATCAGAATTAAGCTCCGCAGGCACGTTTACCACACTGGCATACTCTGCAATCAATTGCGATCGCGCTGAAACTGAGAGTGGTATCAGTTGAGTGGCTTGAACGATTTGCATAAAGCCTAATACTTCATCGTGCGCTAACTATATCTGTTGATCTTCGCAATCCATCATAGTCTGTAAAGATCGCGCGATCGCTGGGCTAAAGTTAGTGCGTTTCGTCATTCGCCATACGCCATTCGTCATTCTCTATCCACGACTTCTAGCACCGCTTTTGGACTTAACTGATCTTTGAACCAGACTAACCGAGCCGGGGTTTGGCTAAAGTTGACTCCGGCTTTTTCTAAGTTGAGCCTTTCCGAGATTGCCAACACCAAATCATCGCGCCCCGACTGCTGCACTTGATAAAACTTTTTTTGCAAGTATTCGGGTCGCCAGTAGCCAACGATTTCT
>JBBSCL010000296.1:0-4906 GCA_038250345.1 Leptolyngbyales cyanobacterium | reverse complement strand
ATTTTCAGCTTTTGCTCAAACATCTGCCGCTCCCCAAGACTCTGTAATTAATCAGGTATCTGCTTACAGTGCCGAAGGCAAATCTTCAGCTACTTTGGGGCAAGTTACCTCCGTATCTCAGTTGACTGACGTTAGACCCACCGATTGGGCATTCCAAGCGCTGCAATCTTTGGTAGAGCGCTATGGCTGTATTGTTGGTTATCCCGACAAAACTTTCCGGGGCAACCGGGCAACGAGTCGGTTTGAATTTGCGGCTGGTTTGAACGCCTGCCTAGACAAGATTCAAGAACTGATTGCAGCCGCAACCGCTGACTTCGTCAAGAAGGAAGACTTGGAAGTTGTTAAAAGACTTCAAGAAGAGTTTGCGACTGAACTAGCAGCATTGCGCGGTCGCGTTGAATCGCTAGAAGTTCGTACTGCCACCATTGAGAAGCAGCAGTTTTCTACCACCACCAAGCTGAACGGTGAAGTAGTCTTTGGTGTGGCTGATACCTTTGGTGAAAGAGCATTCGTTACCGGAAACGGCGCTTTCTTGAGCGGAATTAGTCAAAACGGTAGCGCTACGACCCAGTCTGTGGCAGATGCTCGGGAAGACAAGACTGAAACAATTTTTGGAAACAGAGTTCGTCTAAACTTCGACACTAGCTTCACGGGTAAAGACTTGTTGCGGACTCGCCTCCAAGCCAGAAACTTCACTTCGTTCGATGGGAATTTCACTGGTACTCGTGGAACCCGTTTGGGATTTGACGGCAGCAACAACAACTCAGTTGAAATTGACGAGTTGTATTACCGCTTTCCTTTGGGAAACAAGCTAACGATCCAAATCGATGCGAACGCCAACGAGTTTTTCGATGGATTGGTTAGCCGACTGTCTCCCTTTGGCAGCAGCGGCTCAGGTGCGGTTTCTCGCTTTGGTCGATTCACCCCCAACCTCCGAAGTGCAAACAATGGCGCGGGTGGCAGCTTCCGATATGCCTTTAGTCCCAAGTTCCTGTTAGAGGGCGGATTTATTTCTGACCAAAGCTCTGGTACTACAAGTGGAAGTAACATCCCCAGTGCGAAAAATGGCTTATTCGATGGTGGCTTTTCGGCAATTGGGCAGCTAGTTTTTCGTCCCATTACCGGGTTTGATGTTGGCTTGTTCTATGTCCGCTCCTATTTTCCAGGCAGCAACACTGCCTTTGGTCAGCCTACCCCCAACATCACTGGCAGCACCGGTACCGGATATGCTGCCAACCCATTTAATGGCAATGCGACTACTACCGACACGGCTGCTGTTCAGGCGCAGTGGCGAATCACTCGCAAAATTGCACTGAGTGGCTGGTATGGCTATACCTGGGCTAACAACCAGCGTGCGAATACAGAAGCTCAGATTCAAAACTGGGCAGCCGCTTTGTCCTTCCCTGATTTGGGTGGCAGAGGCAACTTGGGTGCTGTGGTGTTTGGTATGCAGCCTCGCGTGACGGATACCAACTTCCGGGGTACACCCATTCAGGCTCGTCGATTGGATAGAGATCCACCGTTCCACTTGGAAGGATTCTATCGCTTCCGGATCAACGACAACATTGCTGTCACTCCTGGTGTATTTGTGTTGTTCAACCCTGAAGGTAATCGCCGTAACGAAACTCAGTATGTGGGCGTTATTCGGACAACCTTCACATTCTAAGCTGATGTAGCTTGCAAGTTTAATTGAGAGGCACCCTTCATTTTTGCGGGGTGCCTCTTTGTATGGAACCCATTTAGAAACTTTTGTTGAAAAATGAGAATGGGCAAGAACTCTCACTTGATCGAGTTTTGCAATTTCTGAGCCTATAGCGTGGGTCATACCGATCGCGCACACCATAAAAGAATCTTTTTAGACATTTTCTAAAAAAGAATTGTGATTAAATGTTTAATGCTAAAACCTAGATCCAGTTTGTCTAACTTTCTAACAAGTCTAATCTTTACTAGGTTTTAGTTTTTAGAGAATCAAATTTAGTGTGAGGGAAAAGTGTCTAATATGTTGAAAAATTCCTGGCTAGTAAGTTCGCTCGTGCTGAGTGCTGCTCTAGGTAGCCCAGTTTCAGCAAATGCGGCTGAGAACCAAGCAGCTTCTAGTGCAAAAAACACCGCGATCGCTGAGTCAAATTTAACGCTCTCTCCACCTGCCGCTGATCAACCTGCTCCGGCATTTAAGCAATTGCAATCGGCTGCGATCGTGGTGGCAATGGAGCCAGTCGTTGATCCTTCAATGACCCAGGTTACTTCTGTCTCTCAACTGACTGATGTTAGACCCACGGATTGGGCGTTCCAAGCGCTGCAATCATTGGTAGAGCGTTACGGCTGCATCGTGGGCTATCCAGACAAAACCTTTCGGGGTAACCGTGCCTTGTCTCGGTTTGAATTTGCCGCTGGCTTAAACGCCTGCCTGGACAAAATTCAAGAGTTGATTGCGGCAGCAACGGCTGATTTCGTCAAGAAGGAAGATTTGGAAGTTGTTAAAAAACTGCAAGAAGAATTTGCCGCTGAATTAGCAAGCCTGCGCGGTCGGGTTGAAGCGCTAGAAGTTCGCACTGCCACCCTTGAAAAACAACAGTTTTCTACTACTACTAAACTGTCGGGTGAAGTAATTTTCACGCTCGCCGATGCCTTTGGCGACTTTCCAACACAAGGCGATACCAACACCGTCTTTAACAATCGGGTGCGGCTCAACTTTCTGACTAGTTTTACAGGGAAAGATCGCTTAAGAGTCCGGCTTCAGGCTGGCAACGCCGTCCGCCTGCTCAGTAACCCGACTATTCCCATCGCGCAAAATAACTACCAACGAACTAATGAAGGGAACTTCCCCTATGACGGCGGGGGGATTGCGGCTAATGGCACCATCACCGATTCCAACAACGGCAACAACAGCGTCTTTCTGGATGTGCTGGATTACCGCTTTCCAGTTGGTAAGAATTTAACCGTTTCGGTGTTTGGCAATGGGGCATTGCATCATTACTATGCCGATACCGTTAACCCCTTCTTTGACGGCGGCGGCGGCGGTCAAAACGCCATTTCTCGGTTTGCTGAACGCAACCCAATCTATCGGATTGGTCCGTTCGGTGCGGGGATTGGAGTTAACTTGAAGATCAATGACAACTTTAAGTTTGACTTTGGCTATATTTCCAATACCGCCAACAATCCAGGAAGCGATGCTGGGTTGTTTAACGGCAACTACTCAGCCTTGGCACAGTTGGTCTTCAGCACCAATAAGTTCAAGCTTGGATTGACTTACGTGCGTGGCTATGAGAGAAATACCCCTAGCTTAGCGGCTGGCAACAATTTCAACCTGGGCGGAACGGGCACCACGTTTGCCAACTTGAATAATAATTCGCTATTACAAGGGCGATCGTTCCCCGTTGAAAGTAACTCTTTTGGGGTCGAAGCTTCCTTCCGACCCACTCCTGGCATTATCGTCAACGGTTGGGGCGGCTATACGGATGCTAACTTGATTGGCTTGGGCAGTGCCGATATCTGGAACTTTGCCCTTGCTGTTGGCTTTCCAGATTTGGGCAAAAAAGGCAACCTTCTGGGCTTTGTTGGCGGAGCGGAACCCACCCTACGAGGGATTGGCTTTCCTGGTGCTAACTTGAGTCCAGCTTTTGCTAGCAGAAGTCAGGATTTTGCGCTTCACTTTGAGGCTTTTTACAAGTACCAACTCACCGACAACATTTCGATTACGCCGGGTGTAATTTATCTCCCTAGCGTCAACCAGAATGCTGGTATTCCTGGCAGCAATTCTAATAGTGATGTTGTAATTGGTGTTATCCGAACGACCTTCGCGTTTTAGCGTCTCAAGCTAGAGTGTGTCTTACAATTTAGGCACACTCTAAGTTTGGAGCGATCGCGTTTTGTTCAAAGTTCAAGCGTTTCTGAGTTGTTTAAATCAAACAAAACTAATTAGTATTTTTACCCTACTTGCAATCTCCACTCTGATTAATGATTTCCCTCTAGATTCCTCCTTACTAAGACTTTTTATACCGTTGCAACTGTTCAATTTGCTCAACCAGCGGGGCAGGAAGCGGTAGATGAAGCTTTTCAAGCATATCCCGCAATCGATAGCGCCAATCGTGGCGCAGGCGACATTCCACATAGTTTCGCCGTGCAATTTCCTCTAGGCGAGTTTCATCTTGCAACAGCGCTTCAAAAAACGGGATCACTTCATCCGGGTGATCAGGAATGCCTAAGGTGCTATCTTGCCAACCCATTAACGTTTTTACGCCACTATCCAAAGGCTTTTTGCCCACAATCACACAGCCCGCTGCCCACCCTTCAAACCAGCGATATAAGAGCGGCGATCGCCCCCGAAATCGCTCAAGCTGTCCTCCCTCAAAACACAAACTGATTTTGGAGCGTTCCAACAAGCGCTTGAGTAGGGCAACGTGATCTCGCACGTTGTACACTTCAGATCCAGAAAAGGTGGAGTGCATATAAAGCCGTTGGCTGTCCGGATGATTAAACTGCTGTAACAGAGCATGAATTTGTTTATCCGTTCTGCCATAGCTCAAAATATCGATTGACCGTTGGGATGGATACTCACTCAAGGGAAACGTATTAGTCGCTAGTGGCAAGAACGAAACCTTAATGTCATGAAGCTGTTGCACTTCTTTTGCCAAACTAGGCGAGATCACAAACAGATGATCGAGCTTGGGTAGCGCCTGATGATTCATTCGATCAGGCTCAAACCCATCTAGCAGATACGCCACTCGCACATCGAACTGATCCAACAAGTGTTTAAGCGCAAAAATGGATAACAAAAAGCGTGGCTTTAAGCCGATTACCAGCAAGACGTTAGGACCATCCGCCAAAGTGGGTAGCGTCTCAAGATCAAACCACGACTTGGAAATAGTCTGTCGGATACGAGTAATCAAGTCAGGGCGATCGGGGT
>JBBSCL010000295.1:0-4915 GCA_038250345.1 Leptolyngbyales cyanobacterium | reverse complement strand
TACAACAGGCAGGGTTTCGCCCTGAAGAAATCGCTGAAGCTCGTGCCCAGGTGACCACTGCCGAAGGTTCACTCCAAACCGTGCAGACTCAGATTGCGGACACCGTGATTCGTGCGCCATTTAGTGGTGTTATTACCAAAAAGTTCGCTGATCCCGGAGCCTTTGTCGCTCCCACCACTTCTGGAAGCGCAGTCTCTTCTGCAACGTCATCTTCAATTTTGTCTCTGGCTTCTAACAATCAAATTATGGCAAACGTGGCGGAGTCTAATATTGCCCAGATCAAACTAGGGCAACCTGTCGAAATTAAAGTAGATGCCTATCCCGACAAAACCTTTGTAGGACGAGCAATTCAACTGGCGACCCAATCCACCACAGTGCAAAATGTCACCAGTTTTGAAGTGAAATCTTCTGTTGCCGACCCAGCCAAACTGCTTCGAGTCGGAATGAGTGTGGATGTAGAGTTTAAGGTTGGCACGTTGAGCAATGTATTGGTGATTCCAACGGTGGCGATCGTGCGGCAAGAGGGAGCCAGCGGCGTGTTGGTCATGGCTGGAGAGAAAGGCGATTCCCAGGGGGATCGTTCCACGAATCGCCGCTCAGAGTTTCGCCCCATCACCACCGGAGTCAGCGTCAGCGACAAAACAGTCGTGCTGTCTGGGTTGAAAGCTGGCGATCGAGTCATGCTCAGCTTTCCTCCAGGAGAGCGTCCTCAATCTAGAACGCCCTCACTTCCAGGGATGGGCGGCGGTTCAGGTGGTTCGCGACAGCGTTAGGAGAATTCAAAATTCCAATGGTACAGCCTGCTCGAATTCGTCCGACCACCGTTCCTTTATTTGAAGTGTTGACCATGGCGCTCAATGCGCTCTGGAGTAACCGCTTGCGTACCGCGTTGACCATGCTGGGTGTGATTATTGGCATTGCCTCTGTGATTACGGTCACTTCGGTTGGGCAAGGCGTTCAAAAAGCAACAGAGCAGCAAATTCAAGCACTGGGGTCAAACGTGATGCTAGTGTTGTCGGGGGTTGCTCGTTCTGGTGGCATTAGCCAAGGAAGCGGTTCCGCCTCGACGTTGACGTGGGAAGATGCCAAAGCCGTTGCCAGCCAAGCTCCCGCAGCTAAAGCCGTCACTGCCTTTCTTCAGCGCCCTACTCAGGTTGTCTATTCGGGAGCAAATACCTCAACTAGCCTTTTAGGGGTTGATTTGAATTACCCAGAGGTAAAAAATATTAATCCTCAAGCAGGGCAATTTTTTAGTCAAGCCGATTTGGATGCTGCTAAACCCGTTACGGTTTTAGGCAGTAAAGTGCGAGACGACCTATTTGGATCGGGCAGCAGTGCCCTGGGAGCCAGCATTCGCATTCAAGGTGGCAGCTATACGGTGGTTGGAGTGATGGAGCCGAAAGGTTCAGTAGGTGGACAAGATCAGGACGATCGCGTTTATATTCCCTTAACCAACATGTCTGCTCGAATTGTGGGCAACAATGCGATTAACGGCATCTCGATCAGCGGGTTTTGGCTACAGGCTGAAGACGATACTCAACTAGAGGCGGCTCAATTTCAGGTGACTAATCTGCTGCGAATTCGACATAACATCTACCCACCTCAACCGGATGACTTTCGGCTGAGTAATCAAATTGATATCATCAATGCCTTTGGTAACATTGTTGGATTATTCACGGTAATGGTGGGGGCGATCGCGGGCATTTCTCTAATTGTTGGTGGGATCGGGATTGCCAACATCATGCTAGTGTCGGTTGTGGAACGCACTCGTGAAATTGGCATCCGTAAAGCGGTAGGAGCCACCAACAGTGCTGTACTCAGCCAGTTTTTGACAGAAGCGATCGTTGTGTCGATTATCGGTGGCGCGATTGGCATTGCTCTGGGTGTTGGGTTAGCATTCGCTGCCGCTCAACTCTTTCGCTTTCCCTTTGTGATCTCTCTTTGGTCAATCGCTGCTGGACTTGCTCTATCGACCACAGTGGGATTAATCGCTGGAGTGATTCCCGCCCGTAATGCGGCTCAGCTTGATCCCATTGCTGCCCTAAGAAGCGATTAGTTCTAAACTTGTTCGTTGATCGGGGACTTATAACCTCGTTCAAACGCAAATCGAACCAGTTGAGAGCGATTTTCCAGATCAAGTTTGTTCAAAATATTGCTCAAATGGGTTTGCACGGTGCGGGGGCTGACAAATAAGCGATCGCCGATTTGCTTATTTGTTAAACCCTGCACAACCTCCCAAAATACTTTTTCCTCTGCTGGAGTTAGCGGCAGAGAAGGTTGTGGCGGATGAGCCGCAGAACCGGAGCTATGCTCTACGTCTACTTTTTGCATCAGCCGAACAATTTCAGAATGGATGCGGCGCGATCGCTCCAATTGCGCCTCAATTTTTGCTAACAGTTCGAGGGGTTCAAACGGCTTCATCAAATAGTCATCTGCTCCCATAGAATGCCCTTGTATGCGGGCTTCTACTTCCCCCTTACTAGAGAGAAATATAAATGGAACCAGTTGCCCCGCACGGGTTGCTCGCAATCGACGGCAAAACTCAAACCCATCCATCTCAGGCATCATTACATCCGATACGATTAGATCAGGCGGATCTGCTTCAATAGCGCTCAGGGCTTCCGTTGCTGAAGCTACACTTTGAACCAAATAGCTCCGCTTTTCTAAATAGCGGGTTAGCGCCATTCGCAGAGCCGCGTCATCATCAACCACAAATATCCGTTTCATTTAAATTTCCTGCATAGCATATGTAGACAGCTCACCCGAAAATCATCTTAACTGGCACTTTTTGAGCCTGTGCCATCAACAACACTGAAGCAGTCATTCTGCTTGGTTTACTTAGCATTCCCAGAGAGTCGTAAACTTCATAGCTATCTGATGCTTTTTCTCAAAGAAAACCTGAAATTCATTGTTCTAAAGAATGATTTTTTGAGCAGATTTTACAATCTGCTCAAAAAATACAGTTCACAGTTCCCAACTTGAGATAACCTAACCGAGCGGCATGAACAGGCGGCTCAAATTGGAAGCCAATTACCTAATGATTGTCCGCCGTTATACTGGAGCGATATCAATGACTTACGAAAAGATTAGCCCTCCAACTACGGGTTCTACGATTACATTCAAGCATGGAGAGCCTATAGTTCCAGATGACCCGATCATTCCTTTTATTCGTGGGGATGGAACCGGAATTGACTTATGGCCCGCTTCTCAGAGAGTCTTTGATGCGGCTGTGGCAAGTGCTTATGGGGGAAAACGCAAAATTTCCTGGTTCAAGGTTTACACCGGGGATGAAGCCTGCGAACTGTATGGAACCTATCAATATTTGCCTGAAGACACGCTGACAGCCATTAAAACCTACGGTGTGGCAATTAAAGGTCCCCTGACTACCCCGGTTGGTGGTGGAATTCGATCGCTGAACGTTGCACTCCGCCAAATTTTTGATCTGTATACTTGCATTCGCCCTTGTCGTTATTACGAAGGGACTCCCTCGCCCCACAAAACGCCTGAAAAGCTAGACGTGATTATCTATCGGGAAAATACAGAGGATATTTATCTGGGCATTGAATGGAAGCAGGGCACGGAAATGTGCGATCGCCTAATCAAAATTCTCAACGAGGATTTCATCCCCGGAACGCCCGAACACGGTAAAAAAAGGATTCCTCTAGATGCAGGCATTGGCATCAAACCCATTAGTAAGATGGGATCTCAGCGGTTGGTGCGTCGTGCCATGCAACATGCATTGAGACTGCCTAAAAACAAACAGATGGTAACCCTAGTACATAAGGGCAACATCATGAAATATACCGAAGGTGCGTTTCGTGACTGGGGGTATGAGCTAGCGACCAGTGAGTTTCGAGCAGAGTGCATCACTGAGCGGGAGTCTTGGATTTTAAGCAATCAGGGAAAAAATCCAGAGCTTTCCCTAGAAGAAAATGCTCGAATGATTGACCCCGGCTTTGATGGATTGACCGTGGAAAAACGGGATATCATCTGCCAAGAAGTGAAGCAAGTGTTGGATGACATTTGGGAAACTCATGGAAATGCCAAGTGGAAGGAAAAGGTGATGGTGAACGATCGCATTGCCGATAGCATCTTTCAGCAAATTCAAACCCGTCCAGATGAATACTCCATTTTGGCAACCATGAATCTGAATGGCGATTATCTATCAGATGCCGCCGCCGCGATCGTCGGGGGTTTGGGTATGGGACCTGGAGCCAATATTGGCGATTCCTGCGCTATTTTTGAAGCAACCCACGGCACGGCACCCAAGCACGCTGGCTTGGATCGGGTCAATCCAGGCTCTTTAATTCTTTCTGGCGTAATGATGCTGGAATATATGGGCTGGCAAGAAGCCGCAGACCTGATCAAAAAAGGTTTGGGCGAGGCAATCTCTAATCGTGAAGTAACTTACGATTTAGCCCGATTGATGGAGCCGCCAGTGGAGCCGCCGTTGAAATGTTCTGAGTTTGCTGAGGCGATTATCAGGCGATTTTAGCGATCGCTCGCTCCAATTTGTTTAAGAGCCAGATCTTGTTACGGATCTGGCTCTTATATTATTTTCAACAGTTGCTATCGCTAACATCTTGCCCTGGCTAATTGCTCATTCGCACATGGCTTCTAAGAGTTAGCTAAGTCGGCGGGAATCCCCACCCCATAATCTTTGATTTGGGGTGGGGTGAAAGGCGCGTGAGTCGAGGTGCGTTGCCCGACCGATTCCGTAGGACAGGGAAGGCAACAGCGACGAGACGTAGCTTGCTTCCCGAAGGGTACACACTAGACCTCTTGCGTGAATAGAGAAAAGTGGCTACAAGTAGGTTAAGGAGGAGTAATTATGACCTACAAACAACTGAACCATCTCAAACCGAGTGCCTTCAAACGCCGCTGTGGAATTCATCGTGAAACCTTTGCTCAGATG
>JBBSCL010000294.1:0-4929 GCA_038250345.1 Leptolyngbyales cyanobacterium | reverse complement strand
GAGCGATCGCTCCTATCGCGTCAGCAAACTGCCGATCTCACCCGACAGCTCCCGCCCCATCTGCAAAAGCATCTTACATGGAGAAAGCACTACCCAGGCATTGGTCGAGTCATTCCTAAAAATTATATGCGGGTTGACAATTGGTAACCACCCAAACGCCTATGCACGCATACATTAATCTTCGCGGCTGAATCCAATCGTCCTGAGATGATCCTGAAGCGTGAGCATGTTGGAGGCTATTTGATGCGTCACGTCATGGAGCTTTTAAAGCAATCTGAGCCTAAAATAACGAGTCACTGAAGTGAAATTAAAAGATTCAAACTGCCAAATTAATTTCTAACTACTTGTGCGTCTCAACTTCAATTTGAGGGATGACTCTAATGAATCTATCACTGCTGCAACATTGCTGGGAGTTTATTCTCTTTCTTGTTATCTTGCTGAGCCCCGTTCCTTTATGTCTCTGGCTAGTTTCAATTGATCAAGATAAAGAAAACCAGTCAAGTTTCGCTCATCATCTACTGATCTGTCTAAATTTTTGGTGTAGCGTACAAGCATTTGTTGCTCTATTTTTGGGAGCCGTCGGTCAATTATTTTTATTTTCAGTCATCATCTTTGAATTGATTATTCTTTCATCTGGTATAGCGCTTCTTTTGTCAATCAAGAAAACTTTGACATTCGCCTTTTTTGGAGATTTATTTAAGTTAAAAACCCGCTTTACTAAGCCTGAAGCCCTCATTCTCGTCTCGATCGTTTTAGCTGCAATTATCTTAGTCATAAAATTGGCAACTGAGGTAATTATTAACTATGACTCTCTTTGGTATCACCTCTCAACAATGGCAAGGTGGTATCAAGAGGGTAAATTCGTCCGTCTCGATGAATTTTCGAGGACTGGCGAGTGGTCTACAGATGCGATTACATATTACCCTTTCAACTGGGAAATTTTATGCACTTTGTTTGTCATGCCCTTTCGAGAAGACTTTTTAGTCACCTTGCCAAATGTGATTGCATGGTTGATTCTCGGTCTCTCCATTTATCTTCTTAGCGTCAAGGTTGGGGCAGAGAGAGTTTATGGGCTTGCAGCGGCTTCATTGGTTTTAACCATGCCATTGATTGTTCAGCATGTGAATGGACTACATATTGACTTGCCCTTTGCGGCTTTTTTACTGGCAGGCTTATACTTTGCGATCGCCTATAGTCAAAGTAATTCATTTGTTGACCTGTCTGCCTTCCTTATCGCCATTTGCATGTTGCTCGGCATAAAATTGTCCGCTCTTGGCTATGCAATCCTGCCAATCGCCGTGCTTTTATTTTTACAAACTAGAAATTTTTTCGACAAAGGTTCCTTGAAAGAGGCATCAAGATTCTCCAAATTTGCAATCCCTACAGTTGGGATCAGCATCTTGGGGGGATTGTTTCTAGGATTGTATTGGTATATCAAGAATTTTGTTGAAGTTGGGAATCCCTTGGGCGACATTAAAATGAATGTTGCCGGTCTTTTAGCCTTTCCTGGCTCAATGGAGTTGTCTACTCTTCGACAGACTAGTTTGGCAAATTTATTTCGCTTCACTGATCTTTCCCATTGGAAGATTGTAATCGTGCAAGCAGTTGTGCGATTACAACTGCCTTTTCTGGCCTTAGTCTTGCAAGTGTTTCTACTGCCTGCGCTCCTCTTTCCGAAGCAAACATTTAGGTATAATCGATTGCTGTTTAGCCTTTGCTGTTTTGCTTTCGTTGGAACAGGGTATTTATATTGGACGACTCCCTTTACTGGAACAAATCTCTTACCCCCTTTACCCCCACAACCAATAAACCAATACATTGGCCAGCAAGCTAGATTCGCCATGCCATTTATGGGTTTGTTAGGGGTGATTGCCGCTCTGACTGCCAGCCGTCTTCGTACACCGAAATATTTGGTAGCAGTGGTTGTTTTTGTGAGTAGTCTACTTGGGATTGTTAGCAGTACAATTTTTGATATCGTCAGGATCTCAACCGCATTCAAAGGTGGAGTTGGATGGGCAAGTGCAATCCTTGATGGCTTCAAAAATAATCCTGCCACTGCGCCTCAGCAAACGCTTGAGCTTGTTGGTAGCGATGTGCTGAACGTAGTGATCTATAGCTTGACCTATATCATGGTTTTTGCGCTGCTTGTCTGGTTTACCGCTCGGCGCGGTCTGAGTGAAGCAGTCGGGATAAGGTTAAACCAGATATTTAAAGGCTCCAATCGGCTAATGGTTATTTCTATGCTGCTTGGGCTATTGGTGATCACTAGTTGGGGCTTTCGAGAAAAAAAAGACATCCATCGCCAAGAGGTTTATGGTGGCGTTTACGAATATATCTCAAAGCATCTGAGGCCAACTGAAACAGTGGGGTATCTGTTGAGCTACCGCAGCTACTTTTTTTATGGAAAACACTGGAATCAGAAGGTTTTATATATGCCATCCAAATCAGAAGCGTTGTCTGAATGGATCGGTGATCTGAAACAACAACAGATTAGTGCCATTGCAGTAGGACCATTGGAAGAGAAAATGGGTCTACAGCTCCGAGAACTGAATTGGCTAGAAAAATCTGGAGGAGAATTTGTGCCTGTTTTTGGTCAAGCGCCTAAAAAAGTCTTTGGACAAGATCCCAAGAAACACGTAACGATCTACCATCTTCAAAGCGAGAAAAATGTTTAAGTTTATCTGGCTCTCCCGGCTTTGCGCTGATAAGACAACCTTATATCAAACTATCACTGGGTTTCAGCCGTCGATCGGGCGGCATTTTGTAGCCTTTCATACGATTTCAACCACAGATCCGGAAGAGCCGTTTATCTTTCTTTTTTTGCAGCAGAGCTATCCATCAGGTTATGCTTTTAGCAAGCTTTCATCGGAGAGCAAGTTTCTATCGGCCTTATAGCAATCGTGATGAGTGAGTCAATGAACACAACCTTAGCATCGGCACCTCCGCAGAAAGGGTATGTTAAAAATTTCAAGTTAATGCTGTTTGCGCTTGGTACAGCTCTCTTTCCGCGTATTCTAACCGGACTTAAAATACCTTCTGCGATTAATTTTTTACACTTTATAGCCATACCCTTCGTCTGCGGCTCCGTACTCATTACTTCTCGCAGTAAAGATCCGAAACAGATTGCGATCTCCAAAAGTCTCTTACTTAGCCTCTTTCTGTTTTTGATTGTCGTTTTTGCTAGTGCTTTGCTGAACGATGCTGGGGTAATCAATGTAATTCTGGATTATCTACTGCTGGCGGAGCCCTTTATTTTGATTCTCACGATCGTTAGTATTCCCATGACGATGGAGCGCTATCAACAATTTCGCAAATGGATTTTACAAGCGGCGTTGATTAATATGCTGTTTGCCTATGTCCAAAAATATGTCTTCCGCATGGATAAGCTGATTGGTCTAGAAGATAACATTAAAGGAATTTTTATTGGTCAAGGATCTGGTCATGTTCTGGGAGGCTCAGTTGCCATGACTTTTGCAGTCTATTACTTTGTTACAGCCAAGACAAAGCCTCTATGGTTCCGTATTACAATTGCTTTCGCTTGTTTCAATCAAGTCATCATTTCAGATACCAAACAAGTCTTACTATCATTCATTCTGGGCTATGTGCTGCTCTACTTAATTAATGTAAAAGATGTTGGAAAGACACTAATGTACCTCATTTTAGGTGTGGTCTTGATGAGTGCTTTCTATTGGGCAATTTATAATATTGAGTACCTTGGAGCTTATACGGTTTGGATTAGACCGGAAATTTATGGCTCAGATGGGGAAGCAACTCGATTAAAATTTGCAACCTTTCGGCTCGTGCCTCCATATTTTCACTCTCCGCTCAACTGGTGGTTAGGGTTAGGTCCCGGTCATACTGTTGGGCGATTGGGCGGTTGGATGTTGTGGATTTACCGGGATTTATTGCTTCCGCTGGGTGCAACGGTGCATCCTGTTAGCGTAGAGATATGGAGAGTTGTCGCTGCTAGTTGGTTGGGAGACCAGTCGAGCCTATTCTCGCCCTTTTTTGGTTGGGCAGGCATCTGGGGCGATTTGGGACCGCTGGGATTGATTACCTACTTTTATATGGCCTTTATAACTTGGCGTGACGTTTGTGTCCCTGACCTTTCTAAATACTTGATGCTAACAGTGTTTGCCTTTGGGTTAGTTTTTTCGCAGTTAGAGGAACCAGGCTATACGCTCTTCGTGGCTAGTATGATTGGTCTGGGATGGCAAGATCACAGGATTGCTACTCAGAATGAGCTGGAACAAAGAAGTAACTGATCGCTATGTTCCGTTAGGTAGAGCAGGTTGCTCAGGAGTTAAGGGTCTCTCACTGCCCATCAATCATGATCAGTCAGGGTAAGTTAAAGGAATTTAAAACTCTTAGAGCGATCGCCGTTAAAACAATTTGGGCAATCACTTGTATCGGGGTTTGACTGTTACCTCCTCCCTCTCCGCCAGCGGATTGAGCTTGAGCAACAGTAGCAAAAACCGTACTGAATAATAGAAGCGTACAAAGGGCTAGTTTAGTTTTTTTGAGTCGCATGACGATCACCATTATGTTAGGTAAGGGCTTGCTAAAAGCAAAGACCTAAACTCTTGCTTTTGAAAGACAACTATTTGACACAAGCGTAACTTTTTTTGAGGAAGTAACTCTGAACGAATGCGGGCTTTGTTACATAAACAAGAGCAAGCAAACCGACCAGTCGATGGAAGCTCAAGGGAAAGATCTCAAAGGTAGGAACGCAGAAAACCAGAAAAATACCAGCACCGACTAGCCAAGATTGGTAAAAACCACGAGTCATTATTGCCCACAAAGCGATCGGAATGGCAATGACATAATGGTGCTCCCAGGCTGAGGGTGAAATCAGTAGACTCAGAGCAATCGCATCAATAGAGTGTCCATAGAATTTAAAAATATAGCTCCACGAATTTTCTTCACCAT
>JBBSCL010000293.1:0-4938 GCA_038250345.1 Leptolyngbyales cyanobacterium | reverse complement strand
TTCTAGAAAAAGTTGAGGGAAGGATTGAACATAAAAGTCAAAAAAATGGGGAATAGGATTTTAAACCCATTCCCCATCACTCATAGCCAATCAACTAACCAATCAACCTTTTAGCTCTGCTCGACTCAGTTACTTGCTGTTTACAAAGTCGGCATCAATCACGTCATCAGTGGGCGCAGTTGAACCGTTCGCTGCATTTTCACTGGCTGCATTTTCGCTGGCTGCATTTTCACTGGCAGCGTTGGCATTTGCATAAATTGCCTGACCCACTTGCATCAAAGCTTGCTGCAACTCGTCAGTCAGAGATTTCATTTGGTCATAATCTTCACGGGTAACAGACTCGCGCAAATTTGTGACCAATTCTCCCACCCGACTCTTGTCGGCTTCAGGCACTTGACCATTAAGGTCTTGCAGTTGCTTTTCAGCTTGGTATACCAACGTTTCAGCGTTGTTTTTGGTGTCCACTTGTTCGCGACGTTGGCGATCGCTGTCTGCATTTCGCTTCGCATCTTCCACCATCCGTTCTACTTCAGATTTATCTAGAGTAGAAGCACCGCTGATTTGAATGGATTGCACCTTGCCTGTGCCTTTATCTTTAGCAGAAACCGATAGAATACCGTTTGCATCCAAATCAAAGACGACTTCAATCTGAGGAATGCCACGAGGAGCAGAAGGAATGCCGTCCAGTCGGAAGGTGCCTAAGCTCTTGTTGTCGGTTGACATTTCTCGTTCGCCTTGAAGCACATGAATTTCCACGTTAGATTGCCCATCAACGGCAGTGGAAAAGACCTCCGACTTTTTGGTAGGAACGGTCGTGTTGCGAGGAATGATGCGGGTCATCACACCGCCCATCGTTTCCACACCCAAAGAAAGGGGGGTCACATCTAGCAACAGCATGTCGGTTACTTCACCCGATAGCACACCGGCTTGAATCGCTGCACCGACTGCCACCACTTCATCAGGGTTGACAGTCATGTTGGGGTCTTTGCCCGTGATTTTTTGCACTAAGGCTTGCACCGCAGGAATGCGAGTAGAACCACCGACCAGCACCACTTCATCAATGTCAGCCGCCGTCAGCTTGGCATCGCGGATTGCTTGTTCTACGGGAACTCGGCAGCGATCGAGTAGATCAGCAGCCAGTTTCTCAAACTCGGCGCGAGTCAGCGTCAAATCAATGTGCTTCGGTCCATCTTGAGTTGCCGTGATGAAGGGAAGATTGATCCCTGCCTGAGTGGCATTAGAAAGCTCGATCTTAGCTTTTTCTGCCGCTTCGGTTAGGCGTTGTAGAGCCTGCTTGTCTTTCCGCAAGTCAACCCCTTCCAATGCTTGAAACTGGGTGGCGATCCAGTCTACGATTTTTTTATCAAAATCATCGCCGCCTAAGTGAGTGTCGCCGCTGGTAGATTTCACTTCAACCACGCCGTCGCCCACTTCTAGCAAGGATACGTCGAACGTGCCGCCGCCCAAGTCAAAGACGAGAATAGTTTCGTTTTCTTTCTTGTCTAGCCCGTAAGCCAAGGCTGCCGCAGTGGGTTCGTTGACGATCCGGAGGACTTCAATTCCAGCAATTTTGCCAGCGTCTTTGGTTGCCTGACGCTGAGAGTCGTTGAAGTAAGCAGGAACCGTGATAACAGCTTGGGTGACTTTATCCCCTAAATACTTGCTGGCATCGTCTACCAATTTCCGCAGCACTTGTGCCGAAATTTCTTCAGGCGCAAATTTCTTGTTTGCCGCAGGAGACGCAATCTTAACGCTACTGCCGTCTTGCTCTACTTTGTAAGAGACCTGTTTTGATTCCTGACTGACTTCGCTATACTGCCGCCCAATAAAACGTTTGACGGAGTAAATCGTGTTTTCAGGGTTCATCACCGCTTGGCGTTTGGCAATTTGCCCCACTAAGCGATCGCCATTTTTTGCATATGCCACTACTGAGGGCGTGGTGCGTCCACCTTCTGCATTGGCGATGACTACGGGCTGTCCACCCTCCATCACTGCCACACAGGAGTTTGTCGTTCCTAAATCAATGCCAACTACCTTAGCCATGAGCGCTTAACCTCTTTTCCAATTTCCGCATATGACCACAATACCGAGGAGAGACTCAACTAGGGGATCGGCTAGCACCTCCATTCGTACGGGTGATTGCCGTACAGGAGAATCGCCTACCGACTTGACAACCCAAGTCATCTAGAATAAAAGCAAGCTAGACTAAACATCTAAGGGGTGCGACCTAGCTGATCAGAGAAAGCTGTTAAGACAAGACAGCTAACCTTGGAAGCAACCTTGGAAAAAGAACTTGGAGAACAGAAAGGCGATCCGTATGAAAGGATTCTGGACTAAAACATTGGCAAAACCACTTCCGTTACGCAATTCGGCTGCGAAAGGATTGATTACAGCTCTGTGGGTCGTTGCCCAAGGGTTGACATTAACCATCCCAGCGATCGCGAGTGGCGGTTCAAACCGTGAACCCATGAGCTACAGCGACCTGCTAGTAAACATTGATAACGGCAAAGTGACCAAGATTGAGATTGATCCAGTCCAACAGGTTGCCAAAGTCACACTAGAAAAGCAAGACAAAAAGGATGCGACCCAAGAAGTTCCCCTGTTTGATAAATATCCTGAACTGATTACACGAGCGCGTGATAATAAGGTGAATTTGGCGATCCAGCCCTCCGCCGATAACAGCGCCGTTATGGGATTGGTTGCCCATTTGCTTTTATTTTTACTCCTGTTAGGTGGCTTGCTGCTAATCATTCGACGATCTGCAAATTCGCCGGGTGGTCCAGGGCAGGCGCTCAACTTTGGCAAATCGCGCGCCCGCTTCCAAATGGAAGCCAAAACTGGAGTCATGTTTGACGATGTGGCAGGGATTGAGGAAGCCAAGGAAGAACTGCAAGAAGTTGTCACCTTTTTGAAAAAGCCAGAGAAATTTACGGCGGTTGGCGCAAAAATTCCGAAGGGCGTGTTGTTGATTGGTCCGCCTGGAACGGGAAAAACCTTACTTGCTAAAGCGATCGCGGGGGAAGCGGGAGTTCCATTCTTCAGCATCTCTGGCTCTGAGTTTGTAGAAATGTTTGTGGGCGTAGGTGCTTCTCGTGTTCGCGATTTGTTTAAAAAAGCGAAGGAAAATGCGCCTTGCATTATCTTTATTGATGAAATTGATGCCGTTGGGCGGCAGCGCGGCACGGGTATCGGCGGCGGCAATGACGAGCGTGAGCAAACCCTCAACCAGTTGCTCACCGAAATGGATGGCTTTGAAGGCAACACGGGCATTATTATCATTGCGGCAACCAACCGACCCGACGTACTTGATACGGCACTGCTGCGACCCGGACGTTTCGATCGCCAAATTTCCGTAGATTTGCCTGCCTACAGCGGTCGGCTTGGCATTTTAGAAGTTCATGCCCGCGATAAAAAACTGGAGCCGGATATTTCGCTGGAAGCGATCGCCCGCCGCACTCCCGGTTTTTCAGGTGCAGATCTCGCCAACTTACTGAATGAAGCCGCAATTCTGACTGCTCGCCGCCACAAAGAAGCCGTTTCTATGCTGGAAGTGGACGACGCGATCGACCGAGTGACGATTGGGCTGACGCTGACTCCGTTACTGGACAGCAAGAAAAAACGCTTGATTGCCTATCACGAAGTCGGTCACGCCCTGCTGATGACCCTGCTGAAAAACTCTGATCCGTTGAATAAAGTCACGATTATTCCGCGATCGGGTGGCGTGGGCGGCTTTGCCCAACAGTCGTTTAACGAAGAAATGATCGACAGTGGACTCTATACGCGATCGTGGATGACCGATCGCATCACGATCGCCCTAGGTGGTCGCGCCTCCGAGGAAGAGGTTTTTGGTTCAGCAGAAGTAACTGCCGGAGCCAGCGGCGACATTAAAGCCGTTGCTGATCTGGCGAGAGAAATGGTCACCCGCTACGGCATGTCTGATATGGGTTTAGTTGCCTTAGAAAGTCCCGGTGGCGAAGTCTTTTTAGGGCGAAGCATGATGCCGCGTCAGGAGTATTCTGAGGAAGTTTCTACCCAAATCGATCGCCAGGTTCGAGAAATTGCATTGCGTTGCTATCAAGAAGCCCGTCGAGTGATTCGAGAGAATCGTGCCTTAGTGGATCGGTTAGTTGAGGTGTTACTCGACAAAGAAACCATCGAAGGCGACGAGTTTCGGCAGATCGTAGAATCCTATCGAGAACTGCCTGTTCCAACACCCACGCTTTAAGCCAGCTTTGGTTTAGCTAGATCGCGATCGCTCAAGCCTCTTTAGAAGTGGATGCTGGGGCGATCGCTTTTAGTTTTTAGAAATCACTCTGTGCAACACTCAAACTTAGAAATTTGGTAGTCTAGCTTAAATAGGTTTGGGCAAAAGAGCGTGGACATTCAAATTGGCAGGGGCAAAACCGCCCGTAGAGCTTACGGTATTGATGAAATTGCACTCGTTCCAGGATTGCGAACCCTCGATCCGGTTCTAGCAGATACCCACTGGACAATTGGCAGCATTGACCGAGAAATTCCCATTATCGCTAGCGCTATGGATGGGGTTGTAGACGTTGATATGGCAGTGCATCTGTCTCAACTGGGCGCATTAGGCGTGCTGAACTTAGAAGGCATCCAAACCCGATATGCTGATCCAAATCCCATTCTCGATCGCATCGCATCGGTGGGCAATGATGGATTTGTCACTCTTATGCAGGAGCTATATGCAGAACCCGTCAAAGCTGAACTGATCACTCAACGAGTTCAGGAGATTAAGCAACAGGGCGGCATTGCCGCCGTGAGTGCCACTCCGATTGGTGCCATGAAATATGGTGAAACAGTTGCCAAAGCGGGAGCCGACCTATTCTTTATTCAAGCAACCGTGGTTTCGACCGCCCATCTTTCGCCAGAGGCAGTGACACCACTAGATTTAGCGAACTTCTGCCTGGAAATGCCAAT
>JBBSCL010000292.1:0-4951 GCA_038250345.1 Leptolyngbyales cyanobacterium | reverse complement strand
GTTTCGCCGGATATATCTACCAAAAATCCTCCCGGCGATCGCACCCAATTTTCGGTTCAAATCATCGACAATCCTAAACCCGGTTTTGTCGGCTTGATGAACCTGACCGTCCGCATTTTTTCGATGGATTTGCGGCAAGAAGAACGCCAGATTTTGCGCCTGCTGCTGCAACCAGGAACGGCGTATGTGCCGCTCAAAATCGCCTTGCCTGTCCGCACTTTTCAGGTGCAGCCCGATGAATTAGTCGAAATTCCGGTTGAACTAGAAAACCCAGAACATTTGTCGGCGGAAGTGGTGGTTCACTGTGCGGGTATTCCGCTCAATTGGCTCACCGAAGGTTCAGAGCGGCGCTTAAAACTCACTCCAGAAGGGAAGGCAAAAACGAGTTTTCTCTGTCGTATTCCCAATCTAGCGGATGCTCCCTGCCAAACCTATCTGTTTGCGGTAGAGGCAAACCGCCCGAACGAACCGGCTTCTGCCGCCAATGGTAGCCTTTATGTGCTGCCAGCCGGGAGTGTTGATGTTCGTTGCGCCCTTTCCAAGCAGCAGATGCCGCGCCAAGGTGCCTGGTTGCCAAACTGGAAGCAAACTCAGGTCACTTACCCGATCCACTTTATCAATCAAAGTAATTTGCCGCAGCAGGTGGCGATCGCGGTGCAGCCCCAAGACAAGCAGCCAAAGTGTCAACTTGAGATTATCCCCGACCAGGCAGATTTGCCGATGAATCAACCCGCTCAGGTTGATCTATTGGTCACCAAGCGGCGGCACTGGGTGGGTTTTTCTCAAACATGCCTGTTTGAAACTAAAGCAAAGCTGTCCGATCCTCGGTTAGAAGTACGCAACAACACCCAATTGTTGCGGTTAACTCTGCATCCAGTGCTGCCAGTTTGGCTGCAAGCGTTGAGCCTGTTTGGTTTGCTATCGCTGCTGTGGTGGTCTTCCTGGCTCAATCCACATAACCCCTTCTGGGGACATGTTGCCCCGCTGAACTCGGTGCAATTTAACGGTGTGGGAGACAAGATGATTAGTGGTTCTAATGACCAATCGATGATTAGCTGGCGCACCGATGGCTTTGAGAATCCCTTGATTAATCAGTATATTGGAACGATCGCCAAAACTGAGAAAGCGGTGCGGGTAGTGCGCTATCGCCCGATTAATAACGACCTAGTGGCGGCTGGTTTAGAAAATGGTGAAATTCAGCTTTGGAAATCTACTGTGGGCGATCGCCAGCCGCTGCAAACCTTTTCAAACCAATCTGACGATCGCGTATTTGATCTGCTTTTCACGCCAGATTCGCGTTCCCTCTTCAGCGGTCATGGCAGTGGTTTAGTGGTGCAGTGGAGCCTAGACCCCAACATTGCATCCATCCAGCCGACGAAGCAACGACAAAAACAGATGGGATTTGCCGTCAATGCCCTCAAGTTGGTGGGTGACCGTGGCAATCATTTAGCGATCGCCGGACGGTTTAACCAATTGGTGCTGTGGGATCTGAAAAAAGATACGGTGCGATCGCTTAAGTATGGAACTAGCAGCGAAGCCAACTACATTCTCAGCCTTGCGACTGCTGCCGCTAAACCCTATTTGCTCGCTAGCGCCGACAATCAGGGAACCATCAAAATTTGGAACCTGCGTTCTTGCCTCAACAGCACCGCAGAGTGCCCAGTGCTTGATGAGTGGAAACCTGACAAGGTGGTTCGTTCTGTGGCGTTCAGTGCAGATGGGTGTTATTTGGCGAGTGCTGGCGGTGATGGTCGCGCCATTCTGTGGAGCTTAACCACACGCGGCGATCGCTGGGATCAGGCGATCGCTGGCAATGTCCTCGATCAATCAAGCAAATCGATTAATTCAGTCGATGTGATCCGATCGAAAGATGACATCCTAATAGGCACAGGTGGCGACGATACTCAAATCAATCTATATCGAGTGAAGCAGTCTCGCTCCGACTGTCAATAGGGCTGATGTGAGCAGATGGTGAGAGAGGACTGAAAAACATGGTTAGTGGACGGCATGACTTAATCTCGACCTCCGATCCAGAGTCGGTGGGGCAAAATGGCAGCGGCGAGATCAGCGCGATCGGTGAAAGCAGTCTCCAAGCGGTGGCTCCTGGAAAACCCTTAGCGGTGATTCTCAACTCCTCTGGCAAAGAAATGGTGACTCCTGGCTCGGTGTTCAGCTTCAGCGTCACCATCTCCAACAAAGGCAAACAGAGCGCAATTATTGATGTTTCCATTGACGATCGCTCAACCCTCTTGCAGCAGTGGTGCCTATCACTGCGGGAGCGACTGGCTTTAGGACCCGATCAAAGCGGGGAGGTCGTTTTCCCCATTCGAGTGCCCACCGATGCGCTCCCAGGACTCTATCCCTATCTGGTGGTGGTGGATGCTCAAGAACACTACCCCGAAGACACTCCCATTCAGTTTGCTCAGCAAATTCAGATTTTGCCTGCCACGCAGGATACGGTTCATACCAGTGACCCCACCTTTGCCTTGCAGCCCGCCACAAACCCCACTCAACTGGCGGTGATTCAACCCGGAGGGGCGCTACCTGTGCAAGTGTTGGTGCATAACCGCAGCGATCGCGTCGATCGGTTTCGCCTCATCTGCACCGACTTACCGCGCACCTGGTTTTTCATCACCTACCCTCAAGGAATGCAGGGTTCGGGCTTAGTCGTCAATGCCGATAGCCTCAATCTAAATCCGGGTGAGCAAAGCCTGATTTCTTTAGTGATCACGCCTCCCCTCAATGCCCTAGCCGGAACTTACATCCCCACATTGCGGCTTTATTCCGAAAATAGCCCCGAACTGGCGCTGCTAGATTTAGTCTATATCCAGGTGCCGCCCACTTATTTACTTCAGGTAGAACTTCGTACCATTATTAGCCGAGTGCGACGACAGGCAGGGTTGTATCAGGTGAGGCTGAACAATACGGGCAACACTCGGCGGGATGTGCTGCTGCGAATTAACAATCTGGATGAAGATGACCTTTGCACCTACACCCTAGACCATACCCAGGTGCAAATCGCCCCGAAAGAAGTAGTTGGCGTGGGCTTGAAGGTGCAGCCCAAGAAATGGTGGCGACGACCGATTTTTGGGGGCGGACGGGTTTTGAACTTCAGCGTTGACCTAGAAGATGCTCGGCAGTTACCGCTGACGATCGATAACCTACCTGGTTTTTTGCTGTGGGAAGCGCGCCCCTGGTGGCAGTTTTTGCCGCTGTTGCTGTTGGCTATTTTAACTCTGCTGGCGATCGTCTATCTGCTCTGGTGGCTGCTGTTTCGAGTACCGCCTTTTCCCAAAATTGCCCAGTTTTTCTCAGAAGATGCTTCCTACGCAGCGATCAATGAAGATGCAGTGCGGTTGGGCTGGCAAATTAGTGACCCCGATCGCCTGCAATCCCTCAAAATCACCGGGCTATCACCTGAAGGCGCACTGCTCACCCGCCCAGAAGTCTATGACTTTAGCCAGGGGATGCCCTCGGTGTTGCAACCCTTCTGCACTCAAACTCCAGTCGCGCTGGACTGCCGCAATATCCGCACCAGCGCCCGTAAGCCGGGAACCTATCAGTTTGAAATGGTGCTGTCGCCCAAACCCGGACGGGGGGCAATGCCTGAAACTGCTAAAACCAACCCCGTGCCGATCGCTGCCATTCCCCAACCTCAAATCCTCAGCTTTACCTCCACTCAGCCTGGTTATCAAGAAATCAGTCAGGCGGGTGCGCGTCCTGGTGCTACGACTTCTGCCAGCGCCAAACAAGCGGAGATTCGGCTGAATTGGGCGATCGCCAATCCCAATCAGTTGCAGTCATTGCAGCTCACCGGACGCACTCCAGAAGGCGCGGTCATTAGTACTTCTAGGCAATATGACTTCAGTCAAGGAGTGCCTGCCCCACTCAAAGAATTTTGCATTTTGAAAGAGCAGTTGATTTGCCAAAACGTTTCAACCAATGCTCAAAAGCCTGGAGACTATCTGTTTGAACTGGTTGCAATTCCTAACAAAAATCTCAACGCCAAACCAGCAGTTAAAAAAACCGACCTGGTCAAAATTTTGCCAAAACCCTCGCGCATTCTAGAGTTTAAACTCAATGGCAAAACTGCCTCGGCTAAATACGTGATCCCGATTCTGCCCAACCAACCCATACCCAGATTGCTGCTCTCTTGGCAAGTAGAAGGCAGCCAAGGGACTAAGGTGGAGCTACTTCCGGCTCCCGGCAGTGTGCCCTTATCCGCCAGCATTCCGCTGATTTTAAGTCCTAAACCGGGCAGTGTCACGGTGATGCTGCAAGTGACGAGTCCGACTGGGCAGCAAGTGATGCGCTCGGTTACGTTGGAGACGGTTGACCCCACAGACCCCGCTGCCGCGACTGCCGCTGCGGTTGCCAAAGCGATCGCAGCCTCCCAAAAGCAAGCGGGTCAACCATCGGGCACCGCCCCCCCTGGACAGCCCGGTGGCGCTCCCGGACTCACCGCTCCGGCTTCCTCTGCACCTGGCACTTTGTCGCCGATTGAGCTACCGCCCCAGTTCGATCGCCGCTAGCAGGTCAAAACTGCCAACAATATCCCTCTCTAAGCTTTTAACTCAAACTCCGATTAGATCGGGTGCTTCGTCGTAAAAATTGTCTCTATCATCTCGGCTAATGCGATCGCGCCTGCACTCAGATCGGCGGCTTGCACCAGTCCAGACGCAATCAATGCTTTCGCACGATCATCTGTTGGATCGCCGCGCAATCCAGCCGCTAATAAATCTGCGGTGCGTCCACTGCCGGCGATCGTGATCACGAGCCGCCCTGCTCGAATACTCTGCCGCGCATCTTCCCAAGTAACTTCGCCGCCATTAATCAAAACGGTAACTGAGGGCGCACCCGCAGCAAGATGAGTAGCGACATCCGCAATCCAGGCAGATTCATCGCCCCAGGCTGAACCCGGCACGAGTAAAAAGTGCGAATGATTCGGTTC
>JBBSCL010000291.1:0-4978 GCA_038250345.1 Leptolyngbyales cyanobacterium | reverse complement strand
TTGCTGGAAGTTGTTGGTTACAGCCTCGTAAGCTGATTTCCCAACGTCATTGCTTCTTGCTAGAAGCAGCGGATGACACACTGGATAATTGGCAGCATGTGGCTCAAGGAGACGGTATAGATTTGGGAATGGTGTTTTCTTACTTCTGGCTGCGTCCTACTCTAGATTTTGCCATTTCTCACGACTTGGGGTGGTTCTTGTATCCCAATCATATTCCAGAGCTTTACCAGAGCGTTCTGATGCCACACAGTTAAATCGCCTGAATCCATTCTTTGACTTCATAGTCTATCCACACACCGTTTTGCCAGTAGGGGTCAGATTCGATTAGTTGGCGGATGGTGGCTTCATCGTCCGCTTCGTAGATGCCGAAACATTTGGTTAGATCTTTGGTGGGTCCAATTGTCACTAAAACACCTGCTGCTTTTTGGGTTGCCAGTCCATCTAAATGAGCTTGGCGATGAGGGGTTCTTTTTTCCAGAACGTCCTCGCAGTAGGTGCCCCACATAATATATTTCGGCATAGGAGATTTGGGTGTTGATTAAGGTGTAGAAAAGATAGGGCAATTAGGACTGAAGTGCAAATACTTGATCGATGGTCAGTTTCCAGGCAGGAATGAGCGGCGATCGCACACATTCTGCCCCCCCAAATATCACATCTTCATACTGACCTTCCACCCACTGACAAACGGTGATTTGGCGAGTCTCAGGGTCAACAATCCAATATTCAGCGATTTCTCTGGCGGCGTATTCCGTGCGTTTATGGCGATAGTTACGAGTGCGATTAGTAGAACCGGGACTGACGATTTCAATCACCAGTGCGGGAGGCGGCAAATCGCGGGTGAGGGTGTTGCGGCGACTGCCGAGCAGTGCAGCTCTCGACTCCTCTGTATGAACGACCAAATCAGGTAAACGGCACTTTGCTCTGCGTCCAGTCACTTCGATTTCGAGGTCTTTATGAGCAATAAAGTAAAAGGGAAAATGCTTTAGTAATTCAGCGTATAAAAAGCTAGATAGGACGCAGTTTTCTTGACTTTCCGGCGGCATTTCAAAAAGTTCTCCATTGACCAATTCGTAGCGAGTATCGGTGCCATCGTCGTAGGCAAGATATTCCTCCATCGTCATCAGTTTTTGGGTCGTAATGGCTTGGCTCATGGCATTTCCCCTAGCTCCTAACTTCTCAAATCGACTCTAAATTTTTCCACCAGAGTTTCGCGGACTTTTTGCTGAATCGGGTTGATGTCGTCCTCTGTGAGGGTGCGATCGCCCGATCGATAAACTAACCGAAATGCCAAACTACGCTGACCTTCAGGGACGTTTTGACCGCGATATTCATCAAATAAATCAATGGAATCTAACAGGGTTCCCCCGGCAGTACGGATGGTGCGTTCAATGTCTGCGACTGAAAACTGGGTGGGCACGAAAAAGGCAATATCGCGATCGGAGGCAGGAAACGTAGAGAACTGGTTGAAATTGGGCACAAGCATGTCTTCTTGATCAAGCTGGCTCAGTAGTGCATCCAGATCTAACTCAAAAGCATACACTTCATCGGGAAAGCCACGTTCCAACCGAAGTTGTGGATGCAATTGCCCAAAGGTGCCCAAACGATTCCCACGCACCCAAAGCGACGCAGTACGACCCGGATGGAGGCGCTGATCTCGCAGGTCGGGCTGATATTCCACAACCAGTCCTAGTCTGCAAAACACGCTTTCCAGCAGTCCCTTTGCTTCAAACCAAGTGATGGGTTTGTCGCGTCCGCCTTGCACCCATTTACCGTAAACGGGGTCGCCGCCAAAAATGCCGGCGATCGCATCGGCTTCTTGCAGCCCCTCTTCTTCAGACCAAAAGATGCGCCCGTACTCAAACCCTTGCAGCGCCCCATTGCCTTGCTCTAGGTTGTACTGGAACGCATCGATTAATCCTGACAGTAAGTTGGTTCTAAGAGCAGAGTAATCAGGAAACAGGGGATTGGATAGAACGACTTGGCGCTCTTCACCAGGTTTGACTAGGGAGTAGTGGGAGAGTTCGGTAAGCCCTACCGCACGGAATGCTTCTCGAATGTTACGGATTAGTTGCTGCTCAATCGATAAATAGCCAGCTTCTGTTTTTTCAGGTAAGGTTTCAGAGAAGTTGTTATAGCCATACAGACGAGCAATTTCTTCAATCAGATCAATTTCTCGTTCTAAATCGCGATAGCGGTAAGGTGGCACGGTGACGTTCCATACGCCTTCGGAGGTTAACGAAGACACTTCACATCCTAAGGCTTTTAAAATCCGTTCAATTTCCGGAGATTGCAGTTCGCCCAAGTTTTCACCCAGAGTGACGGGACCTAAAATCTGGTTGACTCGTTCCAACCGTAGCTCAATCGATCGCGTCATGCTGGACTGATTGCGCGTATCGACGATTGATTGGGCTGCGATCGCTCCGCCTGCTAATTCTGTAATCAGCGCTAGAGCGCGACGACAGGCAAATTCTAGCTCTGCCTGGTTGACTCCTCGCTCATAGCGGGCTGAAGCCTCAGTGCGTAACCCTTGAGAGCGGGCAGATCGCCGGATTGCAGCGGAGTCAAATAATGCCGCTTCCAGCATCAAGTTTTGGGTGCCTTCGTCTACTTCAGACTCTTCACCACCCATCACCCCCGCAAGTGCTACAGGCTTATCATTTGCGGTGATTAATAAGGCTTGCTCTCCAAAAGTTCGCGTTTGCCCATCTAGCGTTTTCAAAGTTTCGCCTGCGTTGGCAAACCGCACACCTATGTGCAGGGGAGTTTCTAGCGGCTGATTGCTGACTGTTAGGAGGCGATCGCGATCAAATGCGTGCAGCGGTTGCCCCCATTCCAGCAAGACGTAGTTTGTTACATCCACCACATTATTGACGGGGCGCACACCAGAAGCTTGCAACCTTTGCTGTAGCCAAGTCGGAGAGGGAGCGATCGTAATTCCTGTCACCTCTGTCCCAATATAGGTTGGGCAAGCCTGAGACTCAGAAATTTTGAGCAAAAGGGTACTGGCATCGGATGGTACTTCTAGCTCTGGCACTTGAGGCAAGCGTAGATCTGCGCCCGTCAGTGCCACAATCTCCCGCGCAATTCCTACTAGGCTCAAAGCATCTGCCCGATTTGCGGTAGAAGTGAGATCCAAAATGACATCATCCAGCCCCAACAGCGGACGAACGTCCATGCCGGGTTTAAGAGACTCATGCTCAAACCGATGAATTCCCGCAGATTCTTTTGCTAACCCCAATTCTGCAAGGGAACAAATCATCCCTTCGGAGGCAACCCCGCGCAGGGTTGCAGGCTTAATTTTAAGCCCATCTGCTCCCGCTTTCGGTAAAGTAGCCCCCAGGGTGGCAACCGGGACAAACAGGTCAGCTTGAACGTTGGCTGCTCCACAGACGATGGTAGAGTGCTGTGCTTGACCAATATCAACGGTGCAAACGCTCAATTTATCGGCGTTAGGGTGCTGTTCTCGTTTTAGAACTTTGCCAACGATTACCCCTTCTGCCCAAGTCCGACGATCTTCAATATCTTCCACTTCAAAACCTGCCATCGTCAGCATTTCTGCTAGTTCTGCTGGAGTGATGGAGATGTCAACTAGTTCTCGCAACCAGTTCAAAGAAATACGCATGGATGCTTCAGTCTAACTACACCCGCTATTCTACCGCCTTACTTGCCAAGCCTTTTCATTCATGCTGGGTCTCTCTCCCTGGAAGCTTGCTTTTTTAGGAATTATTATAAATATTCCCATGATTTCAAGTTCTCGAAAGGTGGGATTGATAGGATTGGGGATATGCTTTGTTACAGAGCTTTTGATTGTGGGCATGTTAGATAAGAGAGTGCATCCTGACCAGTCATCACAGTCCATGAATATATAGAGGTATTCATCACTGCTTGAAGCCGAAACGCGAAAGCTTTAGTGATTCTTTATGGGACTCTGCAAGAATGCCACCCCAATTTGGTGTTCGCGTTTGGATAATGGAAAGTAGCATAACGAAATGTCCTCAGCAGTTGAAATTAGAGCGAGTGAAGCTGAATGAGCTACTGCTTAAATCCAGCCTGTCCTAGTCCTGAAAATCTGACCCACACTGAATCTTGTCAGGCTTGTGGTTATAAGTTGCTGTTGCGCGATCGCTACCGCATTATTCAAGCCCTTGGGCAAGGTGGCTTTGGCGCAACGTTTTTGGCAACGAATGAAAGCCTTCCTGGTAAGCCAAGCTGTGTGATTAAGCAACTGCGCCCTAACGCCACGGCTCCTCATGTGATGGAAATGGCACGAGAGCTTTTTGCACGAGAAGCTACGACTCTTGGGAGGATTGGTAATCATCCACAAATTCCTTCTTTACTGGACTACTTTGAGGAAGGCTCAATTTTTTATCTCATCCAAGAATATGTGAGTGGACTAACCCTCCAGCAAGAGATTAAAGCATCTGGTCCGCAGAGCGAAAACCAGGTAAAAACGTTTCTCAGTGAAATTCTGATTATTTTGGATCATGTTCATGGAAGCCAAGTGATTCACCGCGATATTAAACCTGCCAACATGATTCGACGAAACCAGGATCAGAAATTGGTGCTAATTGATTTTGGGGCGGTGAAAAACCAAGATGCCCAGCAGAATACCGCATCCGACCAAACAGCGTTGACCTCCTACGCGATCGGCACTCCTGGCTTTGCCCCTCCCGAACAAATGGCAATGCGTCCAGTTCCTGCTAGTGATATCTATGCTCTGGGTGTAACTTGTATTTATTTGTTAACCGGCAAGTCGCCTAAAGATCTTGATTATGATCCGGCAACGGGCGAACTGCTCTGGCAAAAATACGTTGCTGTTAGTGATCATTTTCAAGCAGTGCTGATCAAGATGCTTGAAATTTCAGTCAAGCAGCGCTATCGGACAGCAATGGATGTGTTTCGGGATCTGGATTTAGAAGACCATTTGGAAACGTTGGAAAATAGTCTGACTTCAATCAAACCGGGTGCCAATAATGGA
>JBBSCL010000290.1:0-4990 GCA_038250345.1 Leptolyngbyales cyanobacterium | reverse complement strand
ATATGAGATTCTACAAACGGCGGACTGACGAGTTGATGTTGAATCTCCAAAACAAGTTTGGCGGCAGTGGGAATCTGCGGCGCGATCGCGACAATCACGCCATTTTGAATCGCAATATCAACCTCTGTAATCGTTCCATCCGCTTGTAATAGGCGACAATCGCGTAGCAGCAAATCATCCATGATTATCCTTTTACTTCATCCGCAAAACTTGCCCGCCGCACAAACTCAAACGGACCTGCTACCGATCCCCACACATGTTCGTCCGTTTCGGGATCAAGCCCGCGATCGTGGCTAATAAATTTTTCACTGTCAATTTCAAACTCGTTGTCTAGATAAGTCGTTTTTCCATCCCGTATGACAATGCAGGCTTTGCCAGGTTGAACTTGCCCCTTAAAGCTATGCCCCGTCCATTCCACCCGCATATTACATCCCGGCATCATCTCTAACCGTTCAGCGGGGAGAGTTTGCAGCCGTTGTAGGTCGCGGGATGCGCCAAAAAAATCTTGCCCGTCTCGCAAGGTGTAGTGTTCAATTTCGATGTGATCTGCTTGGGCGATCAGCTTCAAAATGCGGAGCCGATAGGGCTGGTTCAGGGCATAGTCGTAGGCTTGTTCTAAAAACAAACTCACTCCAGAGAGTATCTCTAAAGGTAAAGGGCGGATACAAACCCGAATGTGGGCAAAAAAGGGAGGATTTTCAAATGCCTGTGCCTGATTGCTAAAGTCGGCTGCCATCAAGCTTGCCAGAGTTTTTACATCGGTGGAATGAGTCATGGGGATCAACGAAGGGCTAAGAATGCACTTCTTATTCTAAAGGGAGCGATCGCCGACAGAGCAATACTAAGTAAGGGGCTTAATGAATCTCGTAATCTTCAGCAACACTCAATCGATCATCGCTTTTCTTGAATGTGACTAAACCGTAAAGGGAATGAATCGGATAGGAAAATTTGAGTAAGATAAGTCCAATGTCCAGATAGGTGGTGATGAAGGTTTTAATACTCGCCTGGGAATTTCCGCCTCGGATTGTAGGTGGAATTGCTCGACACGTAGCAGAGCTTTACCCAGAGATAGTAAAGCGGGGTCACGAAGTCCACCTGATCACGATTGAGTTTGGTCAGGCTCCCCGATATGAGATTGTGGATGGTATTCACATCCATCGGGTTGCTGTGGCTTCTAGCCATGACTTTTTTCACTGGGTTGCCAATATGAATCAGAGCATGGGGCAACATGGCGGCAAGCTGCTGCTAGAAGAAGGTTCATTCGACCTAATTCATGCCCATGATTGGCTAGTGGGAGATGCCGCGATCGCGCTTAAACGAGCCTTCAAACTTCCCCTCGTTGCCACCATTCACGCCACAGAATATGGTCGCTGCAATGGGATTCATTCAGAGCAACAGCGTTACATCAACCGCAAAGAAGCCGATCTTGCTCATGAAGCATGGCGAGTGATTGTCTGCACCAACTACATGAGATTGGAAGTAGAACGAGCGCTAGGCGTTCCTTGGGACAAAATTGATGTGGTATACAACGGCATCCACTTAGAAAGTAAGCGCCATACCCAGCCTTTTGACATTCAAGAATTTCGTCGTTTATTTGCGGGAGATCCCGAAAAGATTGTGTATTACGTTGGACGGATGACCTACGAAAAGGGTGTTTCCGTTTTGTTAAACGCCGTTCCTATTGTGAACCGAGTGTTGGGCGATCGCGTGAAATTTGTTTTGATCGGCAGCGGGAAGGTAGACGACTTAAAGCGTCAAGCAGCAGACATGGGTATTTGGCATCAATGCTACTTCACAGGATTCATGTCTGACGAAGACTTAAACAAATTTCGCATGGTTGCAGATTGTGCTGTTTTTCCTAGTTTGTATGAACCCTTTGGCATTGTCGTATTAGAAAACTTTGCCGCTCGTGTGCCAGTAGTCGTGTCAGATACGGGCGGATTTCCAGAAATCGTTCGTCATGGCAAAACGGGGCTAGTGACTTACACCAACGATTCCCAATCTTTAGCCTGGGGAATCTTAGAAGTCTTACGAAACCCAGAGTATGGTCAATGGCTAACCAAAAACGCCTATGAAGATTTGGAGCGTCGATTTGCTTGGAATAAGCTAGCGCAGCAAACAGACGCAGTGTACGGACGAATTCTTCATGAACGGGCACAGGTCGATTGGTAGGGCTTTTCAGCATGATTTATCAGGTTTATAGCAAGAGGGTCTAGCCCATAAACGAAAAACAGTGTAGAAATAAGAGAGCGATTAAGCAGAAACTAGACAATGTGTTTGTTTTTCGGTTGTAATTAAGATTTTTGCGAGGAGTTGATTCAACATGAATATGAGAATTTTGTCCGTCTTGGGCACCGCTGGACTGATTGCAAGCGTTGCTTTGCCTGCTGTTGCCGTTCCTAAAGCAGTGACCCGCGTTTTGCCTAGAGAAACTTTCGTGGGTACTACTTCCCACACATTGCCTACTCCCCCTGTTCATCCTGCGGCTTTCAGTTTGCCAATCGATGTTCAGATTGTCAAAAACGACACCATTACTTCTGATACTCCTATCACTGACAAAAATGGCATTGGCAGCGATATCAAGGTTTGGGGCGCAGAAATTCAAAAAGCTCTGTATGCTCGTCCTAAGCTGGTTCGTGTGGTTGGCAAGGATGCCGTTCCCTTCGTCATCAATGGCGATCAAGGCGCAATCGTGCTAAATGCAAACGGTCGCGCTGTTTATGCTCCTTAAGCCTCAGCTTTATTGCTCTTGGGCGATCGCTTAGTTGCTTGCTAAAGTTTAATATAAACCTCTCGCTGCTCCGGCTCTTGATGCTTCTATTGTCAAGGTTAGAAAATAGCGAGGGGTTTTTGTTTTTTAATCAGTAGGTAGATGGATGACAGGGGAACAGGTAAGTTGGCTGCGGGGAAATACTTTATTTGAGTCTTCATCAGAAGCAGTGCTAGGCGCGATCGCGGCGACGGTTCAAGTAGAAACCGTGCAGAGAAACTGCCGTCTGATTTTGGAAGATTCTCCTCCCACAGGCTTTTATATTCTGAGATCGGGACGATTGGAGACTTCTTGCACTCGTCAAACCTCAGTTGCCAATACTGTCAGCCTGTTACCTGGCTCTATGTTTCCTTTGAAGGAATTGCTGTTAGATCAACCAGCAGAGCAAACCGTGACTACGTTGTCGGAGTGTGTGCTATGGAAAATTCCTCGGCAAGAGTTCCTACAACTGGTAGAGCAGTATCCTGAAATTTCTCAAACGTTTTCTCGGCAGTTAGCGATCGCGCTTGACCAAGTTTCAACTCAGCTAATCTACGAACGAGAACGCCAAGCGGCTCTGCGTCCCTATCTCATCCCAAAAGTGAAACGAGGCATTGTCGGCACCAGTCGCTATGCAGTGCGCCATCGGCAGGAAATTCGCAAGGCATCAAGCGATTCCCTTCGGGATCGTGGAACGAATCGCGCGTCGGTGCTAATTTTTGGGGAACCAGGTTTAGAAAAAGACAACACGGCGGCGCTGATCCACTTTGGGTCGAGCGATCGCCATCAACCGCTAATCAAAGTCAACTGCGATACGCTGCAAGCCAACGGCGCAGACCTATTTGGGCGAGTCGGCGGCAAACCTGGACTGTTGGAATGGCTGGGCACTGGTTCCCTCATGCTCAACAACCTGCAAGATTTGAACCTGGAACTGCAAAAAAAACTGGTCACTCTGCTAGAAACTGGAGAATACACTCCCATTGCCCGCGAAGGGGAAGCCCCTCCTACACCACGCCGTTGTGAAGCCAGAATCCTGATGAATTCAGAGCGAGTCTTGCCGACTTTAGAACGCAAGGGTTTAGTCGGGCATGTGATCAAGCTCTCACCCCTGCGAGTCCGCAAAGCGGATATTATCGCCCAAGTAGAGTATTATCTCAGTCTGTTGTGCCGAGCCAGAGGCGTTCCTAAGCCCACCCTAACTCCTGAAGCCATTCGTCGGCTCCAAGGCTACGACTTTCCAGGCAATTTGGCAGAACTGCAAGCCTTGGTGGAACGCGCCGTGATTCAACTGAACGGCAGCAATGAACTCACCGAAGAAGTTTTTTGGGCAACCAGTCCGAAAAGCAAGCGATTTCGCCTTAACCTGCTGAACGGATCGCCCCAACTGCGGCAATTTTTGCGGAGTCCTTGGTATCCCGATCGCCTCAACTACGGCTTTACCTTTGGCGCGTTTGCGATCGTCGTGGCGGTGCTGATGGTCGGTCCTCAAAGCCGCGATCAAAACGTTGCCCTCAATTTCTTTTGGGCATGGTGGTGGCTGGGGATTTTAGTTGCTTTCCCTTTTGTAGGTCGCCTGTGGTGTTCGGTTTGCCCGTTCATGGTTTACGGCGAAGTGGCGCAAAAGCTGTCTCTGTGGCTGTATCCTCGCAAACTCTTGCCTTGGTCACGTCAAGAAGCAGAACGGTGGGGTGGCTGGTTTATGTTTGGCATGTTCACCTTGATTTTGCTGTGGGAAGAACTGTGGGATCTGGAAAATACAGCCTATCTGTCCGGTTGCCTGCTGCTACTGATTACAGCGGGTGCGGTCACTTTTTCCCTACTGTTTGAGCGGCGTTTTTGGTGTCGCTATTTGTGCCCAATTGGCGGTATGAATGGATTATTTGCCAAGCTATCTATGACGGAACTGCGGGCACAGCAAGGCATTTGTTCAGCCAGTTGCACTACCTATCAATGCTACAAAGGCGGATCTGAGAAGGGCGAGGGACAAGAAACGAACGGCTGTCCGCTATATTCCCATCCTGCCCAGCTTGAAGACAACCGCGATTGTGTGCTGTGTATGACCTGCCTCAAAGCCTGCCCCCATCGCTCAGTGGAGTTAAATCTGCGTCCACCGGGCATTGAGCTATGGACGTCTCACACGCCAGCCTATGCCGAAGTTTGTTTGCTGTTTCTCGTGCTTGGGGCAGTGTTGTTACACAGGTTGCCAGAAATTGAAGCGGTTTTGGTGCGATCGCTGCATCT
>JBBSCL010000289.1:0-4993 GCA_038250345.1 Leptolyngbyales cyanobacterium | reverse complement strand
TGGATAACAAAAAGCGTGGCTTTAAGCCGATTACCAGCAAGACGTTAGGACCATCCGCCAAAGTGGGTAGCGTCTCAAGATCAAACCACGACTTGGAAATAGTCTGTCGGATACGAGTAATCAAGTCAGGGCGATCGGGGTCCTTCGGTTGAAAGTAAGTAAGCCCCTTGTTTTGAATTGGATATAAAAAGTTAACCTTACAAAGCCCTGCCAGGGTATCTTCTAGGCTATAACTGACTGACCAGCCAACATGATTATGGTCCGCGTGAAGTTCTGATAAAACGAACAGGTTCATACAGTAACAAGAAAGATAGATGCAGACGAATCCTCAAGTGCTTAAAACTATCTGATTAATCTTGAGATACCTGATGGGCAATCAGGAAAGTCGCACATCGCGTTTAGATGTGGGGAATTAGCTTTATTTGGAGAAGCTGAGGTAGATGCACTTCGTGAAAGTACAGGATAGCGGAAACGAACTGAATCTGCTAGAAAAGCATTTTCGTTCGCGGGGTAACGCTTGCCTATTCTAATTTGATTAAGCAGTGTCTACAATTCTCACCAGCAAGGTAAAGTCATTTCTTTAAGAATACCTTTTTGCGATCGCTGACTGGCTAAATTTTCCCCTTTAGTGGCTGTTAAACGACAAGGATGAAATTTTGGAATTCAATAGCAGGTACAGTATAGGCTAGTGGATGTTTGGTGCAGTTGAGAGGTTGCTCACGATCCAACTTGGCTTGTTAGTCAGCATCCCAGGGTTTAATTAGTTCACTCATTTTGAGGAAGTCCATTCATGACCGTTACTCCCATTCGTGCCAAAGAATTAAAACACGAAGTCAAAGATTTATCTCTTGCCGCTAAAGGGCGGCAACGGATTGAGTGGGCAGGGCGGGAAATGCCTGTCCTCCGCCAAATTCAAGATCGCTTTGCCAAAGAAAGACCCTTAGAAGGGATTCGCCTAGTTGCCTGCTGCCATATCACGACTGAAACGGCTCACCTGGCGATCGCCATCAAAAATGCCGGAGCTGATTCTCTGCTGATTGCTAGCAATCCCCTCTCTACCCAAGATGATGTGGCGGCTAGTTTAGTTGCCGATTATGGCATTCCCGTCTTTGCCCAAAGAGGGGAAGACAACGATACCTATCACCGTCACGTTCAAATCGCACTCGATCACCGCCCCAACATCATCATTGATGATGGTAGCGATGTGGTTGCTACGTTGATTCAAGAGCGGCAACACCAGATTGCTGACCTGATCGGCACCACCGAAGAAACCACCACAGGCATTGTTCGCCTGCGCGCCATGTTCAGAGATGGCGTACTGACCTTCCCTGCCGTCAACGTCAACGATGCGGATACCAAGCACTTTTTCGATAACCGCTATGGCACCGGGCAATCCACGTTGGATGGCATCATTCGCGCCACCAACATTTTGCTAGCTGGCAAAACCATTGTGGTCTCTGGCTATGGCTGGTGCGGTAAAGGGACTGCCCAACGAGCTAGCGGCATGGGTGCCAATGTCATTGTGACTGAAATCGATTCCGTCAAGGCAATTGAAGCGGTCATGGATGGATTCCGGGTCTTGCCGATGGCGCAAGCGGCTCCTCTCGGCGATATTTTTATCACCGTAACTGGCAACAAGCATGTGATTCGGGCAGAACACTTTGAAGTGATGAAAGACGGCGCGATCGTCTGCAATTCAGGACACTTTGATATCGAAATTGATCTTAAGTCTTTGGGCGCTCAGGCAACCGCTGTTAAAGATGTGCGGAACTTTACCCAGGAATATCGCTTGAAAAATGGCAAAGCAGTGGTTGTGTTGGGCGAAGGGCGATTGATCAACCTGGCAGCGGCAGAAGGACACCCTAGCGCGGTCATGGATATGAGTTTTGCTAATCAGGCGCTTGCTTGTGAGTATTTGGTAACCAATAAGGGTAAATTGGCACCCGGTCTTCATTCCATTCCGGCTGAATTAGACAAAGAGATTGCTCGTCTCAAACTTGAGGCGATGGGAATTCAGATTGATACGCTGACTGCTGAGCAAATTGAGTACATCAACTCTTGGACTGCGGGCACTTAACTATAGTCAATGAATTCCAGCAAAAGTGGAGGGGCGATCGCCCCTCCACTTTTTTAATTCTATTAACGTTAGTCAGAGTAAGGTTGCGATGGGCAGGGCATTCTTAAGCAACGCTCAAGCACCTCAATTCGATGCACTCGCCAAAAATATTGAGGATTGAGGCTAATCCTATATTGTGCGTCAAACACGGGTTGAGTCAAAAACTTCCACAAAGGAAACCGAATAGACCATGGCTTTGAATACATAACTAAAACTTTAGGGTGACTAGGATGGGCAACATTAAAACTAAATAGGGAGCCTACTAGCGCTCAGTTGTGTCCCTGTAAAGACTGTATTCTCAAGAAAGATCGCAAGATCCGTACAAGAAACTCTAGCTTTAGGGATTGAACGATGGGCTGCTATTTACAAAATGGCAAATCTGAAAACGAAAACCCTGGTGAAGATTGCGGATTCTTTGTCTAGAAGTTGGCAGCGGCATCTGTAATTTTACTGAGATGAAGTAAAGCAGCCTAATTGGCAAGCTGATTTAGAGCAATCTGCTTGCCGATTAGACATTTTATTGGGGAATAAGGAATCGAATCTAGTACAGCACTCAAAACTCCGCACACCCCTAGGCGTAGCGCATTCCAACCGTGGCAGGTGAAATCGCCTTGGTTGTGGGTTGCCCATAAGTAATGGATAGATGAATGGGCAGAGTTTTGATGCTGTAGCCGCGATCGCTCTGGTTCAGTTCCAAAAAGAAGCTACGCCAGGTAGATGGACGAACAGTCCAGGCATCGGGCATTCCATCCTCGCTGTTGGTTGGCAAGATTGCTTGGGGGTGATACTCAACCGCGATCGCATCAAACCGCATCTCAGCTTGACGCATCGAATTGATTAAACTACGCCAGTCGTAATATTGCTCTTGAGAATAGATAGAATCATGGGCATATAGTGCTGCTCCAAAAAGCCAAGTTAACTTGCCACAAATTTCTTCTAGCCGGGGGCGATCGTCTATCAATAACCGAGCCTCTTCAGGAATTAAAATGCTCTCTTCCACAGGCATCCACAATTCAAATGACGTGAACGCATCAATCGGAATTGTTTTTAGCATCAGGCTAGAGGCAAGCCCAAAAGGGTTTGGAGCAACTGCCAAATCTGGCGGAATAAAAGAATTTATCGTTTGATTCATAGACCTTCTCAGTATTCATCAAGGGGCTATTTTAGGCTTCCCCAGAATTCTCTTCTTACAACACTGTGCTTCATCAACAAATAATAAAATCTGTCGCCATCCTCACTTCTTAGGCAATTTCTAGAGAAGAGTTCATCGTCCGAAATTTTGCCCTAAGAGAATTCGAGGGGCGAAACCATAGCCAGCAGTTAATTGGTGTGGTAGAAATCGTCGCAGAATTGGCTCGATAAAATCAGAAATAGTTTTAACTATTGAAAAAGCTTAATATCTCCGCAAGCTAAAATTTTTTTAGCACTTTTCTTCAGCTTGCATTAAATGTCGTTTGACAACCGTTTAAGATAAGGATCAATGGCAAAATGAAAGGATTGAGACCAGAAATTATGAATCAGATGCTCGCAGGGATAACTGCAATTGATCAAGAACTTTCCAAACGCTTCATTGATCTTGATCCCAGCGGTTATTTTGTGGTTTTCGTAGATGTGAATGAAAAACTAATCTGCGCTAAATACTACACAAATTTTATTGACGAACTGGGTCTAGCCTGCGATCCCGAAACAGGTAAGCCAATTCCGTGTGATGGCACTGTTTCGCGTTTACCTACGCGCCTGTTTAGCGGCAGAACAGCCAAAGAAATCTGTGTTCAAATTTTTGAACAAACAGCTTGCCCAGTCACCCAGTTTGATCACGCATCTTATTTGGGGCGCGAATTTCAACGAGCAGAAGCAGCAATGTTAGCGGGTCGAGAGTATGTTCAAGACTAAAGAGCGTCTAAAAAGACTCTTTGCCCTTTATTGACGGCTTTCAATAGCAGGTTGAGAGTGGGCAACTTGAGCAAAATTAGGCGGTTTACCTGAGGCAATTAGCTCTTTTTGAAAGCATGGATACCAATAGGCAAGTTCTTCATCAGATAACTTAAACACTTGAGGTGAATATTTAAGGGCAAGCAGCAATCCGCGAACCTGAGGAAAACTCCAGCGGCGGCTCAATCCATCTTTGAATATCTCAGCGACAACACGTCTTGCTGTGAGCCAATAAAAGCGATCGCGATCGCGGTTCAGATCATTAGAATACCGCCGCAGACAAACCGCCTGGTTCATTGCAGATAATACAGACACCACATACCGAGAGAGCCTGCCGCTATTACTTTGAAAATGATGCAGCTTAGCATCAGCGGCTTCTAGTAACATTCCATGCCGTGAAACCCGATAGCTAGCGTCCATATCTTCAAGCAGCGCATAGAACAATAGCAAAGGTTCAAACTGCTCTTGGGCGATCGCTTCCCGTCGGTAAGTCATCCGGCATCCATGAAATATTTTGACCGGAGACACATTCAAATGGCTTATAGCGCCTGGAACGGTATAGCTAGGGAACTGCCCATCATAGGGAATGCACAAGAAATCTGCATCCATTAGAAAAAGGTGTCTCCAGATAAACCGTTGGAAAGACTCAATGCCTGGAATCCATTGATCTCGGTGAGAACCGACTGCTTTAGGGATATCGTCTACCGTAACTGCTGAAGGCAGAGTGGGCGCTAAAATACTTTGAACTCCTTTCACAACCCCTTCGGTATCTGCATCGTAAACTCGCATAATCTCCTCAGCACAGGTTGGATACATCAGCGAATCATCATCCAAAAGGAAAGTGATATCTGCGGTTGCTAGTTCCAGCCCTTGATTGCGTTGCAGGGGCAACCCTCGTTGAGATGCCGCCTGATATATCCAGCGAATCTCTGGATAGTTGGAGGC
>JBBSCL010000288.1:0-4996 GCA_038250345.1 Leptolyngbyales cyanobacterium | reverse complement strand
GAGTTGCTAAGACTGCAACTGTTTTGATATTGGTGTTGCTGTTTTCGCTGACTGCGATCGCCCCATCTAGTGCATTAGCAGCCCGCACCAAAAAATTTGTACGTGACACCCAATCAGAAAAAGCAGCAGGCAACCTAACGGAGGTAGCTCCTCCTGGAGCCATTCAAAACCTAAGACCCGCCTTAGACGGATACCAACCGCAAGTTTTTATTTTGAATCCTAAACAAAATCAAGTTTTAGAAGACGACAAAGTTTTGGTTCAGTTTCAGGTCAAAGATTTGCCCATCTTTAAAGACGCGGCTTTGGGGTTAGGCGCTCATCTACACGTCCTGCTGGATAACCAGACTTATCAAGCGGTTTACGACACGAGCAAGCCACTGACCTTTGATAATCTTGCACCCGGAACTCATACCCTTCGCGCATTTGCTTCTCGTCCTTGGCATGAAAGCTTTAAAAACGAAGGAGCCTTCGCTCAAACGACGTTTCACGTTTTCACCAAAACTCAGGACAATAGCCCAAATTCCAACTTGCCCTTGCTGACTTACAGCCGTCCTCAAGGCACCTATGGCGCAGAACCGATCATGGTGGATTTCTACCTGACCAACGCGCCCTTACACCTAATTGCCCGCGAAACCAAAAAAGATGATATTGCCGACTGGCGAATTCGCTGCACGATTAACGGCAGTAGCTTCATTTTGGATCAATGGCAGCCTATCTATCTCAAAGGTTTTAAACCCGGTAAAAATTGGGTGCAGCTAGAATTTTTAGACGAAAACGGCGACCCCGTTAAAAACACGTTTAATAACACGGCGAGGGTAATTACTTATGAACCCGGCGGTAAAGATACGCTGTCGAAGCTAGTTCGGGGTGAGATTTTGGCAGCGGATGCCCAAGGACTGGTAGACCCAAACTACAAACCCCCTGCACCTGCGCGATTCGTTCCACGATCCCAGAGGGAATCGCCCATCGCAGACCCCGTAGCCCCAATCGCCAAGCCGACCGCACCGATTAAAACTCCTACATCTCAAACCAAAGCTGCAAAAGAGCTAGTCAAACCGTCTCCCATGCCTTTAGTCACGCCTTCACCAGCGCCTACGGTCAAGCCAACGCCCCTTCCTGAGCAGAAGCCACTGCAAGACTCAACTAAATTAGATAAGTCAGATCAAAATTTCGATCAACTGATTAGCCCTGATGAACCCGTTAAAGCGGTTGAACCTCGTTTAGTTGCGCCTGAGCCATCTGTGAAATTAAAAGAAAAAGAGCCTACTCCTTTAAATGAGACCGAGGCAACGCGATCGCCGATCTCACCTAATGATGCTGTGGGGCAAAAAGACGTGCGATCGCCCTTTAGCGAAAAAATCGCTAAATTGAAATCAGGATTTGCATCTCAATTCAATCAACTGCGGCAACGGTTTCGTCAGGATACTCCAATCAGCCCTCAAGCCCCCGACTCTTCAGAGGCTCCCGTGATGGAAACATCCCCAGTGAGAGTAGAGCAAGAATTAGACCAGCCAAACGTTCCAGAGCGTTCACCAGTCGTTAGTCCTTAGAACAACGGTTTATTTTGATTGTGCCATTCGTTAGCAGGTCTGCAAAATGATTACAATTCGTCCGGCTCAAGCGCGGGGTGCTGTGAATGTTGGCTGGCTGGATAGTCGGCATACGTTTTCCTTTGGAGAGTATTACGACCCTAGCCACATGGGGTTTGCAACCCTGCGAGTGATTAACGAAGATAAAGTCATTCCTGGCAAAGGGTTTCCAACCCACGGACACCGCGACATGGAAATCATTACCTACGTTCTGGCAGGCGCACTAGAACACAAAGACAGCATTGGTACGGGGTCTATTATTCGACCGGGGGATGTGCAACGGATGTCGGCTGGAACTGGCATTCGCCACAGTGAGTTTAATGCTTCCAGCACCGAACCAGTTCACTTCTTGCAAATTTGGATGCTGCCAGGGCAGTTGGACATAGAACCTAGCTACGAGCAAAAGACCTTTGCTGAAGCTGAAAAGCGTGGCAACCTGCGGCTCGTTGGCTCTCGTGATGGACGAGATCGCTCGATCACAATTCATCAAAATGTGGATCTGTATGCCACGGTTTTGGAGGAAGGCGAAACAGTGAGCCATGTTTTGGCAGAGGGGCGGGTGGCTTAGCTGCAAGTGGCGCGGGGTGAAGTTCAGTTGAATGATCAGGCGCTCACGACGGGTGATGGGGCGGCGATCGCCCACGAATCTGTACTGCATCTCCAAGCGATCGCCCCTACTGAAGTATTGCTGTTTGATATGGCGGCGTAAGGTGACCGATCTCCTAAAGCTTGCTTAAAACTCGCGGCGGGAAAAAAGCAGGGTGGCGATCGCCAATAGCAAAATGATGTAGAGCACCCCGTAGCCTGCATTCAGCAGCAAGGTATTCATCGGCGGTAACAAACCATATACTGCCTGATTTTTTAAGTCGAGTCGCGACAGATCAGGCAGCACTAGATATAGATTTCGGGTGACGGCAGTAACAGTGGCATCTTTACTCTGTGCGCCCAAGGTGACTAAGTTGGCGCTAAAACTCCCCATGAGAAAAATCATGAAGGTGAGCAGCGTGGCGAGAAGGGAGCCAGTGAATACTCCAAAGACGATCGCGATCGCAGTCATCAGCGAGAGTTGCAACCACAAGAACAAGGACGAGACTAAAAGACTAACCAGTGGATAATCGACTCGGTTGAACGTCAGTAGGGCGATGAAAATTGCCGTCATTGCCGCCACTAACACCGCTAACACTGCCGTTAAACCCAAATGCTTACCCACAATAAATTCGGTGCGGCTAATCGGCTTTGCCATTAGCACTAGCACAGTGCGTTTTTCGATCTCTTTATTGACCAAGCCTGTGCCCACAAAAACAGCCACTACTAAACCCAGTAGGTGCATGGCTGCCAAACCGATATCTAAAATGATTTTGTCTTCGGTTGCGGCGGCAACTTCAGGGAGAAAGCGGAAGCAGGCAACTAAAAATAGAGCGAATAGCCCAATCAGATATAAGACGCGATCGCGAATCACTTCCCGAAATACATTCGATGCAATCACAAATATTCTGCCAATGTTCATCCGCTTAAACCCCTCGCAACCATTTCAGCCCGTTCAATTCACTTTGCCATAGTCTGGCTGTCCCTTAATAGCCTTTGTCACTGCACCACAGGAGACGTTTGCGGTGCCAACTTGGGTATTTGGAGCAACACTCCCCACAGGTGACGGTGTTTGTGGCGTTGTTTTTATATCGACTGGCATCACTTGCGAAATCTGACAGGTTTTTGCCAAGTGATATCCCGCATTATGAGAAGACGGACCTTTCCACACCGCAAACAATTGCACATTATACTCGCCTGCTAAAACCCGCCCTTCGATCTGCCAATAGGCATTCTCTGCTTTTGCGGGGAGTCGCTGAATGATTTGCCCATTAAACTCGCGAATGCGATCGTCAAAATTGACCAGCCACCGCTCAACCTGCGACCAAGATTGCCCTTGCAATGATTCTTTCAACGCGGCTTCAGCCTGCACCAAAATATCATAGCCTTGAGAATTAGCGGTCTCACTGGATTGAGTTTGAACGACGAAGGAACTGTTAGTTAAATCATCTGCCCTCAAGCTGGGATACTCTGCCAACCAAACCTGGGTTGAATAAGAAAGCTGAAGCCAACAGCTTAGCAATAGATTAAACAACACCATGATGATCAAATCTTGCCGAACAGGAGGATCGGGCACTTTATAAGTAGGACCTGGTTTAATAAATTTTGGCGGCGCAGCGATGATTGCAGAAATGATGGGCCAAGTTACCACCATAATGCCGGGCAAATTTTCTGGGGTTGCAAATAAGAAAAAGCAAATTAATGCACCCGTAATCCAAGGAGCAATCAAGACTTTTTCGATAGTGAGAAACTCTTTGATTTTTTTCTCTTCATACATCAGCCAATGGATACCTGGAATTAAAAAGAGCCATCCACAAAAAGCAATAAAGATTTGAATAAACGATTCTGTCAGTAGAGACATTGCCCAAGAGAAAACACTCAGCCAGATTAGCGTTTTTGCAGAATCCCACTTATTAGGAATAATAAGCTGGAAAATATCTTGAAAGATTTTTCTAAGCTCTTCATAAAGAGTTTTGATTGCCAGAAAATTAAAGGCAAATAATCCTAATGGGGCAATGAAGAGCAGGGCGATCGCCAGTAGCACCAATGGAATCAGGGCTGGAGGAAATAAAGAGATAAACTGGCTAAATGAATTAAGCATTTTGATGTAAAACGCTAACGAAGTTTTTCAACCGAACGAATAATCAGCAAAATCAGTATTGCGCTAAAGCTATAAGCATTCGCAACGAGAACGGCATAGGCTCGACTATTAGACTTAAATACTATGCCCTGCTGTCGCAGGCGCGATGTGCGGAAGTCCTCTTTACTTAGCACCGCGTCTTCTGTCTGGATTTTTCCTAACAAAAGGTCGAGAAGGTCTAAACTTTTAACCTCTAAAAGAAAGATACCCATAAAAACAATCAATCCTGAAAGGGCTAGCAGTGGCGCAATGCTGGGTGCCCAAGGATTGATAAAAAACCGTTCAAAGAAAAAGTAGCTAATTAATTGTTCTTTCAAAGGCTGTGGCAAGAGTGCTTGCAAATTAAAGAAGAGTAACCACCCAATAAAGGTAGAAAATAGGTTGACCGATGCGGCATAGCGGACACTCGTTTTGTAGTCGAAACCGAGTTGCCTGAAGTAAACGATCGCCTCAAGCGCGATCGCAATCAATAAAAACAACCCTTGAAACGCGATCGCTCGCAGCGGCAAGACTCCAAAATTCATAAATCTCAATAATCCCCAGTGCGTTAGAAAAGAGCAACCCTGCTTTGCATCCTATTCTATGCAGTCATGGAGGGGAGAGGATCTTTGAGTTTTATGGCGATCGCCGAACGTCTCACGTCGAAGCCTGACCCTTGCCCCCTGTACGAGGTGTTTCAGTG
>JBBSCL010000287.1:0-5014 GCA_038250345.1 Leptolyngbyales cyanobacterium | reverse complement strand
CTCCACCGCATTGCCAACAATCCAGGTGAAGCGACGGGTGGGCAACACGGTTTTAGGTAACTTTCTTGCTGCTTTTTGAAACGCTTTAAGAAACTGGCGAATCGAACCCACTCCATTGCCAATTTGAGGATAGTCTTCGTAATGCGATTCTGGCGGCAATTCTCGCCCTGCAATCAAAAACCACTCGTCTGCTAGCCAAACAAAGGTTGAGCCAAGTTGCTGTCGAAACTTGGTTTGCAGCGCTTGAACTTGATCAATCACTTCCCGCGCTTTTTCAGGCGTAACGGGGTTTAGCTCATCGTCAGCCGGACGAAAACGGGTTAAACCCACGGGCACCACGGCAACCGAAGCCACCGCAGGCAGATCGGTTTGGTGAAACCGGGCTAAATCTAGGAGGGTTTGGGTCAGATGTTGCTCATCATTCACGCCGGGGCACAGCACCACCTGAGCATGAATCTGTAGCTCTCGCTCTTGAAACCATTGCAGATAATCCAGCAGTTGTCCGGCGCGAGGGTTTTTCAGCAACCGAGTCCGCACTTCTGGTTCGGTGGCATGAACCGACACGTATAGAGGCGAGAGGCGGAGTCGTTCAATCCGATCCCATTCACGTTGGGTCAGGTTGGTCAGGGTGAGGTAGCTGCCGTAGAGAAAACTAAGACGATAATCATCATCTTTAAGATAGAGCGTTTCGCGCTTGCCGGGTGGCTGCTGGTCGATGAAGCAAAAGGGACAGCGGTTGTTGCACTGAATCAGCCCATCAAATAGAGCAGTTTCAAATTCCAAGCCCAAATCGTCGTCATAGTCTTTTTCAATTTCAACTTGGTGCGCTTTGCCGCTAACATCTAACACTTCCAATTCCAGCACTTCGTCGGCGCAGAGAAAGCGGTAGTCGATTAGGTCACGCGGACGCTCACCATTTATGGAAACCAAGCGATCGCCTGCTTCAAACCCAATTTCCGCCGCGATCGAATCGGGCACAACAGCAGTAATTAAAGCAGGACGGATCGATAGTTCGCTCATCGGGAGAAATAGTTTTGAGTTTTGGGTTCTGAGTTAAAGAAGCTGTTTAAAACTCAAACCGTTTACTTCTCCATTCTTACGTGTTTTTTAGCCAGCCGATCGCAACGGATGCTAGTAGCGTGAAACCAAATGCTAACCGATACCACACAAACACCCAGGTGCTTTGACTTTGCAGATATTTCAGCAGCCATGCGATCGCCAAATAGGAAAAGATAAAAGTAGAAATAGTCCCTGCCAGCAGCGCAATGATGCTGTCAATGTTGCCAAAAGCTTTACGGGCTTGAAACAAAGTGGCGATCGTTAGGGTAGGAATGCCTAGCAAAAAGGAAAAGCGCGCGGCAGTTCCTCGCTGCAAACCCAAAAACATTGCAGTCGTCAACGTTGAGCCAGAGCGAGAAGCACCCGGCAGCAACGCGATCGTTTGCCCTAACCCCACTAAAAGCCCGTCTTGAATGGTGAGGGAATCAAAATCCCGCTTGCGGCTGCCAATTTTTTCAGCCAATGCTAGCAACAGCGCCATTACAATCGACATGCCAGCAATCAGCACAATGTTGTCTGGCAAAACATCTTTCAACAGAAAGCCGAATAACAAAGCAGGAATCGTACCCACAGTGATGCCAACTAAAACCTTCCATTCTTCGCGCTGCCAGTCTTTTTGCCGATAGGCTGCCCATGCGCCCGATAAGATTTGAACAATGTCTTTCCAGAAATACATCACGACTGCAATCACGCTGCCAAACTGAATCGCATCCACAAAGTATTTTTGCCCCAGTGCGTCCCAACCCAGAACTTTTGTAAAAACAAGCAAATGAGCCGTGCTGCTGATGGGCAAAAATTCGGTAATGCCTTGCACTAACCCCAGCGCGATCGCCTGAAGTACTTCTATAACTAATCCAGGTGATTGAGCCGATTTTGTTGCAGTTTCCGTCACTGCTAGCAACATTGTTGAAATCAAGATCAGTCCTCCGCTTTCACTAAAGCTTGTCAATTTTAAGCTGCTAACGTTTTGGTACGCGATTGAGTCATCCACTGACTAGCCGACATGGGCTTTGCAATAACGGCTCATATTCGTAGCTAGTATGGCATTGGTTTGGTAAAGATTTGCCACTTTCAATCCTTCCAATTCTTATCCTTACATTTGGGTTGCTAGAGCCAGCAGGTTAGATTTCATCTCTAGTGTTCCCGCCACTGCCAGGATTTTCCTATCTGCGAGAGATTGGATTTATTGCAAAACGAGTGAGTGTATGTCACTTTTACTGGAAACGAACGGAGGAGAGAAATAGAAGCATTTCCCAGTTTATAATTGAAAGACATGCCCCCCATGGGGATAAATGGCTGTATGTGTTATGTTAAATAACGTAAACTAAATAAAAAATTTATTCAGTTTTACTGACACCTTATTAGTCGTTAAACCTACTTTGATCTCCTATCCTTCCCCTTCCACAAGCAGTTACACGCCTGAATCGACCTTGCTGCCAAAGGTTGATAGCGCTGTTGAAAGCATCTCTTTTATTGAAGCAGTAGAAACAAAAGTTATTGCTGTAACAGCGCAACACTGGCGTTTGTTTGTAGTGGCGGTGGTGTTGGTGTCGGTGCCTGTGTTTGTCCAAGCACCGTTGGTGCGATCGCTTCCATTGCTGAGCTTGCTAGCAACCGTGGGTTGGTGGGCACTATCCAACCGCCTATTGTCTCAGCCCAAAACCCAAGTTTGGGGAGACTTACTAATGGGCTTTACATGGACCTGGCTAGCAGGTTCTCTCTATTGGGGTTGGTTTCGTTGGGAACCTTATTTTCACTTACCGATTGAGTCGATTGGCTTGCCATTTGCGGTTTGGGGCATCTTTCGCAATCAAGGGAAAGTGGGTCATTTCTTTTACTTAGGTTCTCTTTTGGGAACGGCAATTACAGATATTTATTTTTATCTAGTAAATTTGATGCCGCACTGGCGGGCATTAATGCAGGTGAATGAAGAGTTGGCGCGTCCAATTTTTCGAGATGCGATCGCTCAAGTTCAAACCCCTTGGGGAACTGGCTTGGCTCTAGTGCTAGTTATTTCGCTTCTGACTTTTAGCCTTTTGCCTCTCCGCTCCTCAAAGTTACATTGGTGGGTGTTTGGCGGCGCTATTTTAAGCACTATTTTAGTAGACGGTTTATTCTGGCTAGGGGCTTGTCTTGCTTAGCTGCGGGGAACAGAGCTAACTTTGAGTTAATCAGGGGGGCTGTCTATTAGCCCCTAGTTCAGAGTACACTCGGAGTGAAGAGTGGTAAGTCGCTCTTTGACGCTATACTGGCACTGCGTTAATGTGTCGGGATGCATCATTAGGGAACCTTTTCTTTAAATGCAGTCTGTGTTGACTACACAACCCACTCCTCATATGTTGCTCCGTACCGATTCGGGCTACCGTCGTTTGCCGCTGACCGGAACAAACTGTTGGACAGTTGGGCGGAGTGAGGACAACAATTTTGTACTGCCCGATCGCTGGATTTCACGTAATCATGCCATGTTGCAGTACATGGAGAGCGGCGAGTTTTATTTGATCGATTTGGGCAGCCGCAACGGATCGTTTGTGAATGGTCGTCGCGTCAGCATTCCTGTGACGCTAAAAAATGGTGACCATCTTACCTTTGGGCAGACTGAGCTTGAGTTTTACTGTCCGTCTTCTAGGCATTTTGAAGAGGCAGAGCTAGGAAGCGAAAAAGATTTTACAGCAACGGCAACCTTGCATGTGCGACGGTTGATTTCAGTATTAGTGGTAGACATCCGCAACTTCACTGGATTAACCCGTCAGCTTGATGAAAAAATCCTTTCTGAAGTAATTGGAACTTGGTTCCGACACGCGGGAGAAATCATCCGCGAAAATGGCAGTTGGGTTGATAAATATATCGGCGATGCGGTGATGGCAGTGTGGATTCATGGGGCGCAGGAGGTTGATAATCAAGAGATGCTGCAAATTTTGCAGGCGCTCAGCGCAATGCAAAAAATGACCAGCGATCTTTATAACCATTATCCTCTACCGTTTCCGCTGCGGATTGGTGCTGGCATTAACACAGGTCACGCGATGGTTGGCAACACAGGCAGTGGCGATCGCCCAGATTACACAGCTTTGGGTGATACCGTCAATGCTGCCTTCCGCTTAGAAACTTCGACCAAGCAGATTGGTAAGGATATCTCCGTCGGCAAAACGACTTTTCAGTATATTTCAACCTTAGGAAATGGCTCTACGCCTTTGGAGGAGCATACGGTGACGATGCATGGCTATGAGGCACCCGCGATCGCCTATGCTTGCACCTTTCCCGACCTTGAAGACTTTCTCAAAAAACAAGAGGCTGTTTAGCCTAAATCGCCTGTTCCCTGCGGCATCGTTTCTGGCTTTGTTTGAACGGGTTCTGTCCACCAGCGCTCTGCCTCCACTAAGGTATGAACTTGCCATTCAGGCTGCGTTTGTGGGTAGTCTAGGCGGTAATGTCCACCCCGACTTTCGGTGCGAAAGTTAGCGCTTTTGAGCATTAAAACAGCAACTTCTAGTAAGTTCCGCGTTTCTCCCCATAGCCGTATCAGAGGCACGACATCGGGCGAGGGGAATTCAAACGTCTGCTTAGGATTAAGCGCCTGTAGCGATCGACTGATAGGCAGGGCTGCAAACTCCTGTTGCCAGGTTTCAACTTGCGCGATCGCGGCTTCCATCTGAGCTTGATTTCGGCAAATTCCGGCACTCCGCCACATTAAGCGCGGCAGTTCTCGCCGAAGAAGTTCTAGAGATTCAATCTCAGAGGGCGTAAAGCGTAGGGCAGCGGGCATACGAGAAGGCTTTTGCTGATCCATTCGCCCTTCCCCATCCGTTACCCGCCATCCGTCATTCGTCATTTCTCGAAATTGGGCACCAAACACCAAACATTCCAGCAAAGAGTTACTCGCGAGACGATTGGCACCTTGTACACCAGTGCTAGCCGTTTCGCCAACCGCATACAGTCCTGAAATAGAAGTGTGATTAGT
>JBBSCL010000286.1:0-5023 GCA_038250345.1 Leptolyngbyales cyanobacterium | reverse complement strand
TCTAATTAGATTTAGATTTGCGGATAATCGGCATGAGCGATAGTTTAGGATGGGCGGTTGAGGGAACGGAGAAGGCATTATGCCGATGGGACTTCAATTTGGGCGAGAAATCTGTGGACGGCTAGAGTTGGCGGAGTCGCGGGAGTGGCTGGTGACCAATGGTATTGGCGGTTATGCATCGGGCACGGTGGCGGGAATCCTGACCCGCTGCTATCACGGGTTGCTGGTGGCGGCGCTAAATCCGCCATTGGGACGAACTTTGATGCTGACGAAGCTGGATGAAACGGTGCAATATGGCGGCGGAACTGCTCAAGCTGAGCCTCGCTACTATCCACTACACACGAATCGGTGGATTGGTGGCTCTGTGGAACCGCATGGGTTTCGGCAGATTGAACGCTTTGGGTTAGAAAGCTCGATTCCGACTTGGCGATATGCCTGTGCAGATGCGCTGATTGAAAAACGAGTTTGGATGCAGATGGGAGCGAATACGACCTATGTGCAATACCATCTGCTGCGCGCGTCGCAACCTTTGAAACTAACGTTGAAGGCGTTGGTGAACTACCGAGATTATCACAGTCGCACTCAGGGTTCGGGGTGGCAAATGACGGTGGTGCCGTTGGATCGGGGCGTATGCGTGGCGGCGTTTCCAGAGGCGGCTCAACTGACGCTGCTAAGCGATCGCGCTGAGGTGACTCCTGCTCATGATTGGCACTATGGTTTTGATTTAGCCCTGGAGCGAGAACGGGGATTGAGCGATCGCGAAGATCATCTCCATGTCGCAACTTTGCACGCAACATTGGCGGCTGGAGAATCTCTGACGATCGCAGCTAGCACTGAACGCAAGCCAGACATGAACGGAGAAACTGCTCTCAAGCATCGCCGTATTCATGATAGTAAGCTCCTAGGCTTGTGGCGCTCTAGCCTTACTGTTGACCCTAAAGAGGAATTTGCGAGTCGCTTGGTGTTAGCAGCCGATCAGTTTATTGTGAACCGTTCCACGCCGCAAGATCCCCACGGTAAAACTATCATTGCGGGCTATCCCTGGTTTAGCGATTGGGGGCGAGACACGATGATCAGCCTGCCCGGATTAACCCTTGCGACAGGACAACCTGACATTGCCCGATCGATCCTCCGCACCTATGCCCGTTTTGTTGACCAAGGCATGATTCCTAATCGGTTTCCCGATGCAGGTGAAGCGCCAGAATATAACAATGTCGATGCGACCCTGTGGTACTTTGAAGCGCTCCGTGCCTATTATGACGATACAGAAGACGATGATCTCGTGCAGGAACTCTTCCCCACCCTAGCGGACATTATCGATTGGCACTGTCGCGGCACTCGCTTTAATATTCACCTCGACCCGGCAGATGGCTTGCTGTATGCCGGAGAAACCGGGGTGCAACTCACCTGGATGGATGCAAAAGTGGGCGATTGGGTGGTCACGCCCCGAATTGGTAAACCCGTGGAGGTCAACGCGCTTTGGTACAATGCTCTGCGAACAATGGCAAAATTGGCGCGGCGGGTCGGCAAACCCCATCAGGAATATGAGGCGATCGCCGATCGTGCCCTCGCCCGATTTAGCCGCTTCTGGAACCCTGATTTAGGCTACTGCTACGATCTACTCGACAGCCCAGACGGCGATGATGACTCCCTGCGCCCCAACCAGATTTTTGCCGTTTCCCTCCCCGAAAGTCCACTGACGGCGGCGCAGCAAAAAGGTGTGGTGGATACCTGCGCCCAAACTCTGCTCACTTCCCACGGGCTGCGATCGCTGGCTCCTAACCACCCCAGCTATCAAGGCACCTATCGTGGCTCTCCGCATCAGCGCGATGGAGCCTATCACCAAGGCACTGTCTGGGGATGGCTGTTGGGATCGTTTGCGATCGCCCATTTGCGGGTGTATGACAATCCTGCTCAAGCGCGTGAGTTTTTAGAACCCATGATGAATCACCTGATTGACTATGGCGTGGGTAGCCTCGGCGAAATTTGTGATGGCGATGTCCCGATGCAACCTCGTGGCTGCATTGCCCAAGCCTGGACGGTTGCCGAAATCCTCCGAGCCTGGATCGCCACGGAGTCTGTTTCTGGCTAGGTTAGGGGTGCGATGGCGATCGCTCTAACATAATTGGAATTACGGCAGCCAAAGAATTAAGGGAAGTTTGATAAGAGTACGGTAGTAAATGTGAAGTAGCTTTAGGGAAACCTTTTTAAAAGATAAGTCTTAGCCAAAAGGAAAAGCAAAATGGTTTTTGTAGATGATATCGCCAAGGTTTCAGAACAAGTTCGTAAAAGAGCCGAATTAGTCACGGGTGAAGAGTCTACGAAAATGGGGCTGATCGTACCCTTTTTTAGTGCGCTCGGATACGATGTTTTCGATCCAGCAGAAGTAATACCTGAGTTTGTGGCAGATTTTGCGACTAAAAAATCAGGTCAGTTTGAGAAGGTAGATTATGCCGTAGCAATTAATGGCGTTATTGTCATGGTTGTAGAAGCAAAAGCCCGTGATAAAAAGCCAGAAGCTCACGATGGTCAATTAAAGAGATACTTTAACGGCTTGATCGCAACTAGAGTTGCAATTGTTACCAATGGTATTGAATATCGCTTCTTTACCGATTTGCGCCATGACAATGTTATGGATGATGAGCCTTTTTTTAGCTTTAATGTTCTCGAATATGACTCAAAACATCTCGAAAATCTAAAATTCTTTCATCGAGATAACTTTGACTCAGCGATTATAAAACGTCATGCTGAAGAAATGGTTTATCTCAAGGGAATGACTCAACTTGTCGATAATCTTCTCCGCTCTCCATCCGATGAGTTTATTCGTTTCTTGGTTAGTCAACTTAGCAGTATTGCTCCTAGTTGCACGGTAGAAGGAAGAATCACAAATAAAGTTATTGACAAATTTAGACCCATTATTAAGAAGTCAATTCAAAGCAGCCTAGTTGAATTGATGACTCAATCTATTAGCAGAGAAATGGGGCAAGCTGGGGAAGAACATCTAGCTGCTCAAGCTGTTGAGATTGAGGAGATACAGGATGATCAAGAACAAGATTTAGAAGGAGTTAAAGTAGAAACAACTGCTGAAGAACTTGAAGCGTTTGAGAAAGTTAAATCGATTGCCGCTCGTTCTGAACGTTACAGCTTGGAAGTTAAGTACAAGGATGTTATTTCTTACTTTGGTCTAAATGTCGGCAAAACAACTTGGTGGTTCTTGAGGTTTTATCTGTCACCCAAGAAGAAGAGTTTTGTAACTAGGCTAACAGTTGATGAAGTTAAAGCATTAGCACCAAGCTTTGAGGTGCAAGAAATGTCAGCCTCTATGGGTGATGCAGCCTCAAGGGTGGTCATCTCGTCAGTTAGTGACTTGGATAACCTCTCTGATTTAATCATCAAATGTTACGAGGCTGAAACTGCGAGGCATTCACCATCAAAAGCGGCGTAGTTTTGACTTATATCAAGTCAGTTGGAATTTCTGAAGCAGGCGATCGCGCTTGGACTTAGGGTTGGCAAACTACAATCGCGGTTTCCTTGGAAATGTCTGATTAGGAACAATACGGGAGTTTCTCAAAAATCTTTTAGAATAAACCTACCTATCAAGACGCGGCTATGCTGTCATCTGATCTGCAATATACATTGCCAAGCAGCGATGAATTAATCGATTCGGACGATTTCCCTGTGGATAATGAAGATCAAAATTTTGTCCCAAATGTACTGCTGTTTTTGCTGGAATACATTTGGAAACATCGGAATAATTGGTTTTTTGCGATCGATATGGGCGTGTATCACACCACTGGAGCGCATCCCAGAGTTCCCGTTGTTCCTGACGGCTTTTTGAGTCTGGGAGTCGAGCGTCGCAAGGGCGGCAAATCGCGCAAGAGCTACGTGCTGTGGGAAGAAAACGGAATTCCGCCCATTTTGACATTGGAAGTCGTCTCTCAAACTCCGGGCGGCGAGTATGACGACAAGCTGGAAATTTATGCCAAGTTGGGCGTGTTGTACACCATCGTCTACAATCCACAGTTTTGGCGGCGCGATGGGCATTTGCCATTTGAGGGTTATAAATTAGTAGATGGCTCCTATCAGCTTCAGGTGGGTGAACCATTTTGGATGCCGGAGATTGGCTTAGGGCTTGGGCGTTGTCAGTTGCCCGATGATCCGCTCAAGCGAGAAATTCTGAGTTGGTATGATGCGAAGGGCGATCGCTACCTGAACGAAGCGGAGACAGAACGACAACGGGCGGAGACAGAACGACGACGGGCGGAGACAGAACGACAACGGGCAGATCGACTAGCGGAGCGACTACGGCAGTTAGGAGAAGAGTTATAGAAAACCCTATCAACGCGCCCTTCCTGTTCTACTGAGCCTCGATCGCCATCACATCATGGAAGTAGCTGTAGTCTACGACGCGCTGTCCATTGGGCAACGAAAAAATCACATCCACAAACCGCTGATTCCAAATCAAATCGCGCACCGCATAGGATTCACGAGCATTAACGGGCTGTGCAACGGTTTCATCTAGCCCAGTCAGTGACACAATGATATCTGCATCACTGTTGGCAAGAGATTCGGGCGTTTCTCCATACAAAGGGCTGCTTTCGTCGATCGGGTGCATGGCAGTCCAAGACAAGGTAAATAAAGGGCTGTGGCTGCGAACCAGATTAAGATCATAAATTCGCCGCATGGTATAACCCTCAGCCGTGGTTTCCGATCGCACCAGCGTTGCCCACAGTCGTGCTTCCAAAATTTGGTTGCCGCGATTGTTTGCCGTGCGAAACATCAGTGTGGGGTTGCCATCATAAGGAATCACCACTGCCACTCGGCTAAAAACCACACGCGCCGATGGGCGAGAAAATCGGGCAAACATCAACCCAGTGATCATGGCGACCCCTAATAAACCAATCAGCGCTTCGATCGCCACTAGCAAATTGGCATAGACGGTTTTGGGATACATTGCCCCATAGCCGATCGTCGCCATCGTTTGCACACTGAAGAAAAAAGCATCTAACAGCGAACCAGGTTT
>JBBSCL010000285.1:0-5031 GCA_038250345.1 Leptolyngbyales cyanobacterium | reverse complement strand
CTGTTCGCGATCGTAGTAGAGGTTGACATCGTAGGCATCAACATCAAATTGACAATAGTATGCCCGGACGCGATCGTAATGGGTTTTGCCCTCCTCATCTATTTCCGATGCCACTACTTCTGGCGCAGGACCGTCTCCCAAGGCAAAGTAACGCGACAATCCGGTTGCTTGATTGAGATGAGGTGGCACCGTCCAGTAATAGTAATAACGCTCGATAACGGGCAACACCGATCGCAACCATTCGATATCGCGAGTATGCTGAAATAAGGCAAGAACCATCGGGGTGAGTATCGGAGGCTGCGATCGCGACAACATGTAAGTACGATTGGCATTCAAAATAGTGCCGTAATGCTCAATTTCATAGAGCAATTGCTCGACCATATATTTTGCCAGATCTAGTTCTCCATCACGCAGCAAACCAAGCTGAATAAAGTAACTATCCCACCCATACATTTCATTGAAACGCCCACCAGGAACAACGTATGGATGCGGCAAATAGAGTAAACCATGCTCTTGAATTTGGTCTACTTCCGGTGGCAGAACTCGTAATTCGATTTGATCCCATTCGCTTTTAGAAACCGCTTTTTGTAATGCTTGCTCAATCTCACCTTGGTTTTCTTGAGGCGAAATATAAACAATCCACGGTTTACCCGGTTCGTGATTAAGTTTATCGTCGCGAGCAGCTTCTAAAATATGTTCATGCGATCGATAAAGTGTTTTCCAAGTTTGTTTAATATAGGTTCTTAAGCATTGAATTTGTGCGCTTGATGGAAAATCTAACGAGGTTTCGATAAGTTGATTGATCATCGTTAATCCTCCTAATTTTGGTTTATGAGTAGGGCAACCGGAAAATGTTTCAATGCATCTCCTACTTTTATTTCAGTTTCCCCTGACAATGATTGCGCGGTAATTGCATTTGTCCAGTTTGTTGGCATGATAGATGATAAATTGATTTGAGTATTTTGCCAAATTGATTCACCCAAAGGAAGCTGGTTAGGTTCAATAATATTAGTGAGAAATCGGGGAGCGATCGCGATCGCCACTTGATCTTCAAAGGTACGCGCAAAGGCAATTACATGATTAGCCCATACACCCGAAACCTCTAATGGTTGATAGTCACCCTGCTGAAAAAGCGGCTGATACTTTTGTCTTGCCTGCAACACTTGATGAGTCAAAAACAACTTAACTCGACCGTCTTCTTTCACTGCTAGAAGATCCTCCATCAAGCTCAAATAATCAGAGTTTATGCCGATTTGAATGTCTTGCAAATACGCTTGTCGTCGGGCATAATCTACCGGACGACGGTTATCTGGATCGACTAAGCTAAGATCCCACAATTCGCAGCCCTGATACAGATCGGGAACTCCTGGAGTAGTGTTTTTTAGCAGCATTTGAGAGAGTGAATTAAAAATACCATAGTCTGCAATCTGCTTCTGAAATGGACGAAAAGCCTGTAGGAATTCGTTCTCTGTTTCAAAGTCGAGAAGTTTATCAATAAACTCTAGGTATGCATTTTCGTAAGTGCTGTCTGGTTCCAGCCATGCCGTATGCACTTTGGCTTCGCGAATCGCTTTGATGATGTAATTTTTGATGCGATCGCGAAACTCTACATCATCAGCTTTATCAAACGGCAAAGCACCCACCAAAGTTTGGTATAAAAAGTACTCATCGTTGAGATCAGGAATCGATTTGCCCTTAATTTGCTGCTTTTTATCGCGGTTGATCTCAGCCCAACTCTGCACCTGCTCTTGCCATTCTGACGGCATTTCTGATAGCACATTTAACCGAGCGCGCACATCTTCTCCACGCTTTGTATCATGGGTTGCAGAGGCATTCATTGAATGGAACCAGCGATTGCACTTTTTGCGATTAAAGTCGTGAAACTGCTCCAACGTAATCCCAAAGTGACTAGGATTGCCGCCGACCTCGTTCAATGAGAGCAAACGGTTGTAGATGTAGAGCGTGGTATCTTCAACGCCCTTTGCCATCAGTGGTCCTGTCAACTGCTGAAACTTCATCACAAAATGCAATCGCTCTTCTTTTTGAGAGTCTGTGAGTCGCTCTTCATCTTGTTGTAATAGAATTTTTTCAATGTAGTTAAGTTCATTCACAAGTCGCGGAATTCGCTCTGTTGCTTGGGCGATCGCGGCTTGAATATAACCTTTATCAACTTCACTCACTTGATCTGAAGCAACATAGGTACGATAGACCGGAAACAGCGCTAAAACCTCGCTGAGCGATCGCTTCAACCCATAGGCAGTAAAATCGGCTCCTTGTCGAGTTTGACCAGATAATGATTTCAACCGTTGCGCCAGATTATCTACATCGCCACCCAAGTTTTTCTCGATAATCAAATGCTTGTTTTTAGCGACCAGTTCTTCATAAGAAGCATAATTTCCGGTAAAACGACTGTAGATAGTTGTGAGATCTACCTCATTCTGAGACTGACAAAAAACTCCATTTAGATAATTGAGAAACTCATAGCCGCTAGTACCTTGAGTTTGCCATTCAGGTGGCATTTGCTCGTTCAGGTCTAGAATTTTTTCAACTGTAATGTAAACATCACCCACTTTCTCGCGTAATCGTTCGAGATATTCAGCCGGATGATACAAGCCATCAATGTGATCTACTCGCAAGCCTGTGACTTTGCCGTCTTTTATCCATTGCTCGATCAATGCATGGGTTTTGTGAAAAACTTTGACTGTTTCAACTTTAACTGAAATCAACTCATTCACTGTAAAAAATCGCCTATAGTTGATTTCTTCAGCACCAACTTTCCAGTAAGAAAGACGATAAAACTGCTCTGACAATAAACTATCTAGCAAGTTAAAACTTTCTGGATCATTCGCTGTGCCATTAAAAGTAATCACATTTGCATCAAAGAAATTCTTGATTTCAGCATTCTGGCTATACAACTCCCATAGTAATCCTTTGACAAACTCAATCTGGTCAGATCGTTCCCTACCCTTTGTTTCAGCCGGAATACTTTTGATCAAATATAGGCTCCCTAATAGCTTGATAAAATCAGGATGCTTTCTGCCTAACGCTTTTGTGAGTTGCCCAAGATGAGTCGTAATAAAGCGTGCATAAGACTCGATTCGTACGGGCAATTTAAGGCTATGGTAGTTAACAGTTAGCCCCATTTCCTCATAGGTAAGCTGAATTTCGGCATTCTCTAAACAGTTTCCATATAGGTCGCCTAACAGGGGGGCAAGCACTCTTCCTTTAAAGCTTTCGTAGGCATGATTCCACTCGATATCAAAGAACTCGATCGCCTCAGAATCCGATCCATTCTCCAAAACATCCATCAAATATCGATTCTCGCTATCGTATGCCATGTGATTCGGCACAATGTCTTGTAGCCAGCCTATTTGATGGTATTGCAGTGTGTTGACTAAGGCATCAAATTGCCCTGGGGTGCCAATCTCTGGATTAATCTGGTTTGGATCAACGACATCATAGCCATGAGGGCTGCCTGCTCTGGCTTTGAAAATGGGGGAAGCGTAGAGATCAGAGATTCCTAATGCGGCTAAATAACTGGCGATCGCGCGGGCTGCTTCAAAGTTAAATCCAGCGTGGAACTGAAGTCGATAGGTAGCAATAGGAATTTTCATAAGATGCGGAGTTATATGAAAGTTAGGCTTGATAAAGGGCAAAGCTTTTTGCTGGGGCAGTTAGCGGTTGATTAGAGGACAGTTTTTCAGGTAGGGTTGCACCCAATCCACGCCACTTTTCTTCGGCGGTATCTAGTATTTTTTGCCAACTGTCTTTAGGAATTCCACTATTCACTGTGACCACGCGATCGCTAAAATTCATCACTACCAACACTTGTTCTTGATCGCTCCAACGACGCATGATTAGTAGGCGATCATCTTCATTTACCACCACCTCTAGGCTTTGCTTATCTAGCTTTTTCAATGCTGGATGCGATCGCCGGAGTTGGATTAGATGTTGATAAAGCTGCCATAGAACTTGATGTTCGCCCTGATATTGCAAGTCCCAGTTGAGTTTGCATTGCTCAAATATCTCAACTGAGTGCGGATCATAGGACTCGCCTTCATATCCTGTCTGCTTAAACTCTTCATCTTTTGATTTTTGAATCGCTGCCACCAATTCGCGATCGGAATGACTGATGAAATACAAAAATGGGGCAGGTTCCCCATACTCCTCGCCCATAAAAAGCAATGGGACATAAGGAGATAGCAATACTACACTTGCAGTTAGTTTCAGCCCTTCAAAGCTGGTCAATTGCGTCAACCGTTCACCCAAAATCCGATTTCCGGTTTGGTCATGATTTTGGGAACAAACGATGAATTGTTCAGCGGGTTCGGCGATCGATGAATTGCCATGACAGCGGCGGCGATCGGGCGCATATTGCCCTGAGTAGATGAAGCCTTCTCGCAGTGATTTTGCCAGATCTTCAACCCGCCCAAAGTCTTGATAGTAACCGTGTTGCTCTCCTGTGATCAATGTATGCAAAGCATGGTGAAAATCATCGCACCATTGAGCATCCATATCGTATCCACCCACCGCTTGAGGACGAATTACGCGGACATCATTCAAGTCACTTTCGGCTATTAAGTAAAGCTTTCTTCCCAGTTGTCGAGAAAGAGCTGCGACATTCTCTGCAAGCTCTTCTAAGAAATGTTTTGCACTGAGATCGTAAATGCCCTGAATCGCATCCAGCCGCAATGCATCAATGTGAAAGTTTTCAAACCAATAGAGAGCATTTTCCAAAAAATAATTGCGTACTCCATCGCAATAGGCATCATCAAAATTGAGCGCCTTACCCCAAATAGGGCGAAACTTAGAGGTGAAATAAGGTGCAAAATCTGCTAGATAATTGCCTTCTGGACCAAGATGGTTATAAACCACATCCAAAACTACTGAAATGCCCTGCTGATGACACGCATCCACCAATTGTTTTAGACCTTGCACTCCGCCATAAGAGTTTTGCACCGCATATGGATATACTCCGTCGTAACCCCAGTTGCGATAAGCCTCTTCAGCTTCGCCCTGCTTATCACCGGG